>NZ_JBIMCW010000021.1:0-81449 GCF_048552295.1 Acinetobacter legionensis | reverse complement strand
TCAGAAGTGAAACCTCTTAGCGCTGATGGTAGTGTGGGGTTACCCATGTGAGAGTAAGTCATCGCCAGCTTTTAAATCTAAAACACCCCGTTCTCTAGCGAGAACGGGGTGTTTTTTTATGTGCGCTGTTTAGTGGCATAATGAAATAGAAATGTTTGGAAGAAAATATAAAAGCTCTATTCTTCAAAATAGAGCTTCAGGTAAAAGCGTTATTTAAGTTGTCTTCGGGCATGTTTTAATGCTGTTCTTAAGCCTTCTTCCAAAGTTGGATGATAAAAAGGTTTTGCTAATACTTCATCAATTGTTAGTTCTTCGGAAATGATCCAAGAGAGTAAGTGAGTCATATGTTCAGCAGATTCAACAAAAAGTTCAGCACCTAAGAGTTTTCTGCTTTGCTGATCTACATAAACTTCAGCAGCACCTTTATTTTTACCTAAAACCAATGCACGACCTTGCTTTTCATAAGAAGCAAAACCTGTAATAAAATCTATGTTTGATTTTGATAGTGAGGCAAAGCTTTGACCAGCAATTCCCATTTCAGGACTACAGAACACGATACCTAAAGGTGATAGGTTATTTAAGTTGTATACATTGGGGAAATTTAAACAACTTGAAATGACATTTCTTCCTTCATTCGCAGCCTCATGTTGTAAAGGTGTTTGAGTGAAAGCATCACCAATAATAAATATTGGAAAATCAGCCAATTGTTTAGTGTTGTGATGAACCGGTAATTGTTTTAAATCTGAGAATGCCTGATCAATATTTTCGAGGGATAAGGTTGATAAGTTTGTAGCACGACCAGTCGCATTTAAAATATAGTCAACCTGTATGGATTTAGACTCATTATTTTCGATAAATGATATTTCAACACCATTTTCAAGATCTTGAATTGAATCAGGTAAAACTTCAAATTTTATATTAAGTTCTTTGGATAATTCCGTTTGTGCAATTTCTTGTAAATTAGGGCTACTCAATACCCCTACTTTTTTGCTTCTTGCAAAAATAGTCGTATTTACGCCTAAGCGATGCATTGCTTGAGCCATTTCAATTGCAATCACACCACTACCGATTACGGCAATAGATTTAGGCAAAGTCTCAAGTTCAAATACTTCATCCGATGTGATCAGTTTATTGCCTATTTTATTTTTCCAATCCTGGTTATAAGTCGGTGTTGAGCCTACAGCAAGAATAAATGATTTAGATTGATAATGTTTTCCATCGACCTCAACCGTATTTGCATTTACAAATTTAGCTTCGCCATCAATTTTATGTGCAGTTTCCCAACTTTCTACATCTTTAAGCGTCGCACGAGCAAAGCGGTCACGTAAATTTCTGACATGTTGCATAACTTGACGTGTATCGATCTCTGCTTTTACCTCTAAAGCGACTTCTTTAGCATTTTGAATGTCATACATTCGATTTGCAGTTGAAATGAGAACTTTACTTGGCATACAGCCAACACGGACACAGGTTGTATCCCATGGACCTTTATTGATAATCAGTATGTTAGATGTATATTTGATTGCTTCTTTATATGCACTAATACCTGCTGTACCTGCGCCGATGATGATGATGTCGTACATGATATAAACCTAATTGTGAATAATAGTAATTACATTAAAAAACATTTTGAAATAGCATATTTACACATATAGATAACTATGGTTACATAGCACTCAAAATAATCTACAACAATTTTTGGGGATTCTTAGGTTGAGTAAAATTATGGATACTAGAAAACTTACTGGAAAGTTAAGTGCTATTGCAATTTCTATTTTGTTAGCGAGTTGTGGTGGGGGCGGTGGAGGTTATTATGATAAGAATGATAACGGAACAGGCAATGGTAATGGTGGAACTACAGTTGAAGCTGTAAATATTAGTCCAATTACTTTGTTGAATACAGATTCTATAGCTACAAACACAATAACAGTTTCTGGTGCTACAGCAAAAGTAAAAGTTACTGATGCTAGTGGAAAAGGAATTAGTGGAGCATTAGTTACTTTTCAAGGCACAGGAGTGGTGTTTGGTACTTCAAATGGTGCTGTTTTAACCAATGCTGATGGAGAAGCAAGTATTTCAGTTAAGCCTGAAAATAGTACAGACACTGGTAGTTATCAGTTGACGGCAACAGTGAGTCATAAAGATTCAACTGCGACAACAACGCCTTATAATTATTCTCTACAAGCTGCAAATATAACCTTTGAAAACATGGTTGCTGCAAATACCTCACTTGATTCTGGTGGCTCAACGATCATAACGCTTAAAACACAAGACTCAGTGACCAAAAATAATCAAAATAACATTACTGTGAATTTCAGTACAAGTTGCGGTACTTTTGATAACAACGCTGTGGTTTCATCAAATCAAGGTGATGTTGCTGTTACATATAAAGCAATCGATATAAATGGTAAGTTGTGTGAAGGCGGACAAAAGATTATTGCAACTGGCAGTAATGTTTCTGTTTCTAAATCTGTTGATATACAAATTGCAGCAATTGCAGCCAATTCTTTAGTTTATACAACTGTTGGTAAAGTAAACTTAGTCACTCGAAATAGTGGTTCAGCTTCTTCTGGAAGAATTGAGTTTACTGTGTATGCAAACGGTACGCCTGCAGCGAACCAAGATGTCAACATAGAATTAACGAAAGCTCCGAGTGATTTAAGTTTTGTTACGGATGGTAATCGAATTCCCAAAATAGTGAAAAGTGATGCATCAGGTAAAGTAAATGTAAATCTTTATCCAGGTAACTTACCTGGACCAGTAGAAATTAAAGCTACACTAGCAAGTAATACCAATATTTTTGTGTTGTCTAAAGAAGTAGCAGTTGCTTCTGGTCGTGTAACACAGAATGGTTTGAGTTTGTCTGTAAGTAAAATAGCTTTAGCTGGTGATGGCGATGGTGATATTTCAACAATTACGGCACGGATGGCTGATCGTGTAGGTAACCCTGTACCAGATGGAACCGTAATTAGTTTTATTTCGGAAGGTGGAAGTGTTACTCCAAATTGTGCAACAACGAATGGTGTTTGTTCGGTTAATTTGACTACTCAAAATCCGCGTCCACTTGATAGTCGAGTAAGTGTTTTAGCTTTTGTTGAAGGTGATAAAGAATATGTGGATGTAGATAATGATAATATGTATACGATAGGCATTGATAAATTAACACAAAATATTGGTGATTTCTTTTTAGATGATAATGAGAATAATCAGAAAGATGAAGGTGAATTTAAATATGTCCGTGGGGCATCAGGTGCAACATGTATTCCATCTACAATCGCTCAGCCAAATATTGAGGGTACGTGTAATAATCAACTAGATGCAGTATTACGTAAACAATTACGTTTTGCTTTCTCAAGTGAAACCCCTACATTTGTAGCTCTGAGTGGAGTGAATAGTTCAATGACTCAAGCTTTACCTGGAATCTTTACTTTTCAAATGTATGGTAATGGTTTAAAAACAGTCCCAATGCCTTCAGGTACAACAATTTCAGCTACTGCAAAAGATAATACAGATAATAATTTGACTTGTGAGGCAGAAGTTGTTGGTGGGGCGCTTACTGTTCCAGGTATTATGGATTTACTCTTACCAGGCACATTCCCTCAGAAAGATAATAAGATTGTCACTTACAGTGTTCGTAGTCTGAAATGTGCTGCAGGTGATGAGATTCGTATAACAGTAACAACACCTAATGGAACGATAACGAAACCGTTAATTAATGTGGTTAATAGCCTGAATTAATAGGGAAAACAGCGCTTCGGCGCTGTTTTTTTATTTAATAGATGTTCCCATACTTACCCCAACCGTAGGTCTTACATTCATTGAACTACATGCAGATAAAATTAGGCATGAGATCAAGATAAGGCCAATGAATTTCATAGAAATATCCAAATTTTAAGTTGTTGTTATTCTAATCCCAATGATAAGACAGCGTGTGTAGTAAAATTATTGTCTTTCATTGATTGAGTTAAAATTTTTATTCAATTTCATTGTTGATATTGGATTCTATAATCTGAGGTGTTTAAAAGCCTAACGTTTTAAGCTTTTAAACTGTGTATATAAATAACTGCTTAGACGATGTTATGGCGTTGTAAATTGCAAAACACGATTCCCATATTGATCAACTAACTTTAACGTTTTGTCATAGACTTGATAACCTTTCACCTTATTGAGTGCTTCAGTATAGTCAGCCGCAAGTTTCATAGTGTCCTGACAATACATCCGAGTAGAGCCGAGTTGCCCTAAGGTTAAGTGCTGTCCTTTGATGGCGTATGCACCCATAATACGATTACAACCATCTGCACCACTTACCCGTAAATCTGAACCAAATTGAATACTTGGCACGTTGTGAGCATTTGGTGTTGCTTTATATTCTGTTGCACCAATATGCGTGAGTGTCCAATTTTTGTTTTGCAACAAACTTAAATTTTGGCTTTGTTGATCAGCACTTGGTGTAGATGCACATCCAGAAAATAAGAGCGTTGCTGTGATGAATGTGGTTGCGAGTATGGATTTAAACATGCGTATTCTCCTAATTTTTAATGATTATATAAACAAAATTGAGTTAAACCATAAAGACGAGCTGACTAAAGCTATACATTATTGAGCATGTTCATCAGGTAAACCAAAACGAATCACTTTAGAAAAGTTATCGCTATTTTGATATTTAAACTGAGCATATTCAGCTGTTCTTGGATTGATATGTGCTTTTTTATACCATTCTTTGATTGACCATTGATGATTTAATGCACCCAAATCATAAAGATAATTGGGTAAATAACCTGAAGCCAATAAACGATAATCTGTTGGTAATTTTTCAGGGGAAATCGCCTGAACCATATCAAAAACCAAAGTTGTACAGTTACTGGTTAGGGTGTTGTACCACTTTGGATGTTCTGCCAAAGCGGAAGATTTCAAAAGATACTCTTCAAACAATGCTTTGGTTTCTGCTTTTGGTAGTTGAATCGGGAAAAAATAAACCTGCTCACCTCGAATATTACTCCGTGTATAAACAATATCTTTTTCATCTGCAGCGATTAGACTTAGCTCAAACTGTCTAAAAAACCCACCAATTGCAGAAAAGTTTTCATTTTTTTCTTTCCGAATTTCAATGGAAAAAACGAGTGGGCGCTGATTTAAAAAATCAAAGCTAACCAAGGTATGGGCAATCTGTGGTCCCATCCAATAAGAGGTGATGATATTGACGCCTGTAATCTCATCTAAGTTGTAGCTTCTGGTTTCCCAGCGTTCGTCATATTGATCAGGGGAGTGCCAATTAAAGTTACGGACATTATGAATCGTGACAAGATGACCTTGCTGCTCGTAAGTAAAAATTCTGGAAACTTCTGGACTCCATTGACGATCTTGTTGCGCAGGAATATTAAAGTACCAGACTAAGCTGACAATAAAGGCGATGATATAGATCAAACTGTCAGTTTTTCGGCTAAATATATTTTTAGTAAAATAGATTCCAAGAATACTCAGTGCAAAAATAATCCAAATAGGGATGATGATATAACTGAAAATCTTTCCTAAGGGATGTTGAATCCAAATTGCGAAACAAAACCACAGGCTGCTCAATACGACAAATAAGCTAAACAAGGAATGGATTATCCCCATTCCAAGTGTATGCAGTATTGATCTTGCTTTTAAGCTATCCATAAGCCACTATTTTTATTCATAAAGTTCAGTGCTATTTTCGGTATGTTGCAAACTCAAAAGCAATAGCTGTTTTGTCATCAACATGTGACTCGCTCGCAACTTTTTTAAATTCCGCTGGAATTTCTGGATAATACGCATCACCTTGTACATCGAGTTCAATGTGGGTGAGCTCTAAACGATCAGCAATGTGCATGGTTTGTTTAAAAATTTCACCACCACCAATGATAAAGATACTGGCAGGTTTTTCTGAGACCAATACATCAGGAATCGCTTGCTCCAAAGCAGCATCTATACTATGGGCCGTTTTAACTCCAGCAAAACTCCAATCCTGATCACGGGTAATCACCCAATTGACACGTTTAGGTAATGCACGTCCCATCGATTCAAGCGTTTTACGTCCCATCACCACAACACCACCTTGGGTGATTTCTTTGAAGTGCTTAAGGTCTGCTGAAATATGCCATGGAAGATCGTTCGCTTTACCAATGCAGCGTTGTTGATCCATTGCAACGACATGCACAATTTCAAAGTTTTTAAATGTCATAATGAATTCGCTTATTATCCATTGGAAAATTTTCCCTCCTATTGCAAGGAGGGAATAAGGAAAGACTGAATTAAAATATTTAAACAGCTACAGGTGCTTTAATTGCAGGATGTGACTCATAACCTGTAATTTCAATATCTTCAAATTTAAAGTCAAAAATATCCTTAATTTCAGGATTTAATTTGAGTTGGCACAGTGGTAAGGGCTCACGTGTTAACTGAAGTTTCGCTTGTTCAAAATGGTTAACATATAAATGTGTATCACCGCCAGTCCAGACAAAATCACCTACGCCTAAACCACAAACTTGAGCAACCATATGAGTCAGTAGAGCATAGCTGGCAATATTAAATGGCACCCCTAAAAATTTTATAACCCTAAATTTTTGCACAATATGCTTTCCAATAAGGGTTTTACTACCAAATTATAACTGTGCATTATTAATTTTGCACATTTGGTAAACCCAAGCATATTCTAGAACAGTTAATTAAAACCAGATACTCATCTGAATGTAATTAAATAAGTTTTCCCTAGAAGGATAATTATAGATAAATTTAATACTTTTAGCCATCCTTTAGTTCCAAAATTGATACGTACTGACAAAAACGAAAGATCAGATATTAAAGTTTATTTACTCCTTAGGTATAAGTTCAATACAAGCAAAAAATTTACACTTTAAAATGTAAACCTACGGTTAGGTCTATGTTCAAACTATTAATTATTTTAACTTTTTATGTATGTTCTAGCTAAAACAGTGTTTCACCACTAGCGAATAATTCAACATAACATTGATGTTCTAGTATTTTTCAGCGAATTGCGGCCCTAGTCGACTTTTTCCACCCATCCAAGGAATAATTGGCTTGGTTTTCATCTTTTCACCTACTGCATTTTTTCTTCATTTTCTGATAGCCTCAACATACTCTTTACAGGAGGTGATGAAGCATTTTCTGCGGTAGTCAACTTACCCAAGGAGGCATAGCTTGCTAGAATAAACTATGTCGCTTGGTTTTGTTTCTTATATTTATAATTTTCAATAAGTTGGAAAAGATTCCTAAGGGTGGGGTATGCTAAGTAAAAATCTAAATAAATCAATTAACAGTATTGTTTTTGATTGTCCTTATTGTAATGCCAACAAAATTACTTTTGATATAAAAGGAATAAATAACCCTCAATTAGATAGAAATAATAATAAAATTCATTTTCAATTATTTGCAGTTTGTAGATCATGCAAAAATGCCATTACGGTAAATGCTATTGAAAATGAAGAGTTCTTTAAAATGGCTTTAGGGGATAAACTTAATAATGATCGTGGAACGACATATCTTCAGATTGTTCTTAATTACTTTAATGAACACGAACGAGATTTACATACAATTTTTTCCTCATTTTTTTATAACCCAATTCTACCTAGTTCAACACAACCTCCTGAACACTTACCATCAGAAATTGAAAATATCTTTTTAGAAGCATCAAAATGTCTTTCAGTAAATTGTTATAACGCAGCTGGTGCAATGTTTAGACTTTGTTTGGATATTACAACCAAGAAAATTATTGATAATCATTCAAATAAAAATCCAACAGCAAATGATAAAAAAACGATCCATTCCCGCTTGAAATGGATTTTTGAAAATGAAATTTTGCCTTCAGATTTAGAGGACTTGTCTCGTGGTATTAAGGATGACGGGAATGACGCTGCCCACGATGGATCATTGAACAAGGATGATGCTGAAGACCTATTAGACTTTACTTATATTTTACTAGAACGGGTTTATACAGAGCCTGAACGCGTGAAGATTGCAGCTCAACGTCGAGTTGCTCGTAGACAAACTCCGTAGCTGTTCATTTAGGATAATCTAATTGCAAAATAAAACAAATACACAATCAAAATTTAAACCGTTGATTGTTGTTTCAGGCTTATATTTATTACTGATGATAGTTTTATCTGTTGGTGATCTCTCTGAATTCAAAGAAATGAAACCAAATGAATGGGGCGATTTCCTCGCAGGCACTTTCGCGCCTTTGGCGTTTATGTGGCTAGTTTTTGGCTATAGACAGCAAGGCGAAGAGTTAAAGCAGAATACAGAAGCCTTAAAACTTCAAGCTGAGGAATTAAAAAATAGTGTTGAGCAACAAAAGCAGCTTGTAAAAGTGACACAAGTAGAACTAGAACTCATTAAAAATAAAGATGACCGTCAAATCAAATTAGAAACGATTAATGCACAACCATTCTTTCATTTTTATGAAATGAAAATTGCTCCTCTATTACAAAATCCTGATGGGACAACTATGGGATTACTTGAATTTTCATTCTCTTTAAAAAATAGTCGTGGTGTTTGTAGAGAGATATCTATTACAAATGCAAATTATAATAGAAGTCTAATTTTAACTACACAGTTTGATTTACTTGATAATGAGACTAGTGCTGAAAAAATAAAGTTATATTTACCATTTGAATTTGAATACAAAAATGGTGAATCTTTTACAGTCGATTTGGAAATTAATTATCATGATGCTTATGATATAAAGCAATTTCAAATTATTGAACTGTCCGTTGAGCGTGATTATTCATCTGAAGAATTAGCATTCAAAATGCATACAAAAAGAAAAGGACAATCTTTCTAAAATCATCAACACCCACATCATTCACTCAATTATAATCATCAGAATGTATTTCCATCTCATCATGACTTGGAATTGACATAAATTTGGGTGTACTTGGGTGCTTAATCATATACTCTACAAGTGAAGGACAGGTCTTTATGGTATTTTGTTGTTCTGCTGACTTGTAAAATTAAAAGCATGGGATGATTTCTTGATTAAATAATAAAAAAGTTATATGCAAAATCAATAACTACTTGGACATGTATTCTTCTTTCATCTGAACTTGTTTTCAGTTTTAGTTTTAAATGAGACTATATAAAGCCGTGGAACAAGAAAATCAATAAAAGGCCCACTCTGGAGGGAATGGGCCAAGATTCTGGAAGTATCGGATTGAATTTAAAGGATAATTATGAATCATTAGGTATAACGTGCATTATGTTAATTTTACGAAAATTTGACTGTTGCTTTTACCTAATGAATTTGAACTCGATTAAAGATATTTGGATCTTTAGCTAATGCTCTATAAAAAACTTTACGCCAATGATTTTCAAAAAGACCTGGAGTATTTGAACAATCTATTAAATATTCCTGTAAAGCAGTTCCTGTTAGCATTCTCAAAGAATTTTTCAATAGATATAATAGTTGAGAAGCCTCACTATTTATTCGTAATTTATATTCAGCTTCTATTCTATAATCTTTAAAATGTTTACTAGCTCTTAGTTTATCATCATTAGACCATAAACTAGGTGGATTAGTATAAATATTCAGCCCTAAGGTAGTATAATCACTTATACTACCTTCAATCCATATATCATTAAAAAATATTGACTTATCAAAATATGGGTGAATTGGTTGATCAATATAACAAGTTGCTACAGTATTCAATTTTCCAGTATTACAAGTACCACATGATGGTAATAAATTACTAGTGAATACAGAATATTGAGGAAAATCTGCCTTTGGTAGATAATGATCTAATGTTGTAACAGGATTACATTCTCCACAATATGGACACATATCTGCAGAGCTTTTAATTACATTATATATTTGTTTTCTTGCATCTTTATCTTTCCTATCTCTCATATAGCCATATAAATTATTTAATTTTTTTTTAGATGTATTTTTATGTAAAACTGGGTTGCTTCTACGATCTAAACCAATCATACATGATGTTAATTTGTAGCTTTCTAGATTTTTAAATGAACTATCTATTAAGAAAGCATGATATACAAAATAATGGTAAATTTCTTTATAAGAATCTATTAGGGTTTTATCTAAAAGAGTATCCAAGGTAATTTGTACAGATTGTAAATCATTAATAGAAATTTTATCTAATTTGATCATTGATTGCGCTCCATAATAAGAACACGCAATAAACCTTTTGCTTCTGTACCTAATTGATTGTGGAATTTACTTACTATATCTTCATAAGTAAGCCCTTCATCAACTAAATCCTTTAAAAATTTCAAAAAACCAGATTCTTTCACTTCTAAACCAAAAATTTCATTAGTCAATATTCCAATATTTTCGCCAAATGTTTCGCATTTAGGCTTTTTCCCCACCATTACAGCGCCATGCCTTGTTAACTTTGTTACACAAGTTTTCGGAACCTCTTGTACAACAACTGGAGAGTGAGTCGCAATAATAGCAACAGCGTTCCTATTTCTTAAGATATTACTAAGAGCCCTAACAAAGGCTGACAAGAGAGGTGGATGTAAGTGACATTCAGGCTCATCTAAAATTACTAATGATTTTTCTTCTAACCTTTCTACTAACTTAGTAACTGTTAATAATACAATTTTATGACCTGAACTCATTCTCTCAAACTTTTTGCATATAGCTTCTTTTGACTCATTATTTAATTCATGAAGTTCCATCTCTGCAAAGTTAGGATCAGAACAAAGAGTTTTGATTGAATCATTCCAAATATTTCTTTTTAAATTAGTTTTTAAAATAAAACTAAATGAAGAGTAAAATTCTGTTGTTAATTCTTTTGGTGTTTTTGATTTAGGTTTATCAAGAGCATCATCAGGAAAATAATTTTTTAAACCAATGTAATGATATTTTGTTCCATAAACATTAATTGAACCATCTTTAGGTGGAATAAATGGATCAAATGCACTAAAAGATACAGAAATTAATTGGCTAAAGAAGGTATAATCTATTTTTATACTCTCCACTTCACCTAAATAATCAGTAAATTTTTCACTAAAAAAAACTTCATCAGAATTAGATGTAATGGCTTCAATCATTGAATTTAAAATATGTGTTTTTCCAACTCCATTTCTACCAATAATCGTATGAATATTCGTAGGAGGCATTGAATCTTTTAAAACATCAAAATCTAAAGTAACAGGATAGTTTTTATTAGATGCAATTATATCAAACTGAAAATTAAAATCTGTTAAAATAATTTCATCATTTATAATTTTTCTAAATTTTTGTTCTATATTTAAAATACTGGTATCCCTAAGGAAAGCTTTCAAAAAAGCTCCCTCCGATTTAACTTCGTCTAATAATGATTTTTTGTTAGCTATATCATTTAAATTATCCAGTATTTCTAATTGAATACTTGGATCTAATTTTTTTAAATTTAAATAATATTCCTCATCTGTTCCTAGTGAATAAAAATTATCCTCTAATTTATTAAAAACTTGAGCGATTTTTACATCAGTGTAATCTCCTTCTGTTTGTCCTTTAAAAGCTATTCTTAAAGTACCAATCTTATTCTTTACTAAATCAGAACCACAATAAATTAAGTGAAAGTATGTATAATAACCTTGATCATTCCAATTATCTGTAACTAAAAAAAATGTATCAGCTTCTGGAGTAAAACTTTTTTGATCAAAATAACCAATTTTTTTAAATTTCATCAGTATATCTAAACATATAAAATCATTATTAAATTATAACTATCTAAAAAAAAAATGCACTCACTCTCTCAACATTCAACCTAAAAGCCTGCAAAAACTTGCTTGCTCTTAAAGTATTGCCGAATACTAAATTCAGGTTGACTGAGCCACACATCGGTTGTCCACGACAGTAGGTAATTGTGCTTTCCTACATAGGCTGAGATTACGGTTCACACACCGCATCGACACGTTCCAAAATCTATTTGATATAAAATCTCATCTGCGAAATGCACATGTTAGAACCCATTGAAAGTGCTGAAATTAGATACGACTCTCTGTCTATTTTTTGTGAAATTTGGTCTCCAATAGAATAAAGAATATGCAGTTTCATTCAAATTGAATATTTTTTGGTAGATCATAATGTGTTAAAGATTGCACATTATGATCCTTTTTCTACCTTAAAGTACAACTATTTGACTATTATGAATGGTTGTAAAATTATAACTTTCCATACTTTACTATGTAAAAAATCTAGAATTTATTAGTTAGAAAAGTTGTAATTTTTTCATCTAAATGCATTAACCAATCATGTAACTCAATAAAGTCTAATCTTCTCTCACAGTTTTCAACTTTAGCAACATAGGACTGTGGTTTTTTTAAGGACAAGGCTAACTGTACCTGCGTTATATTTTTAGATTCACGCAGTTTAATCAATTCTGTAATAATTTCCCTATACCTAGGGTCGTGTATTGAGCTCATAGCTCAAAATGGTGTACTATTCTAACAAATATCCCAAAATGGGATATTTTTTACTTTCAAGTAGTATGTTGAGTTTTTTATGCCTAAAAATCATAAACTTAGTCGTTGTTTGATTAAGTTTTTATCAAATCACAATTTTATAAATAGCGAATTTAAAACCATATTTGATGGTTTTACAAATGAGTATCCTGAGTATCGTGGCTATAACGGCTATCAAATTACCTATAATATAATTAGAAGTTTAGTTAAAATTAATTTGATTACGCTTACTCCTCGTACTCGCCAAAATTATGAGTATTCCTCAAATTATACAATGTCAGAACTCAATACATATTTATTAAACAAAGGAATTAAGTCTGATTTTCAAGGCGAATTTGAGAAAAAGCTTAAAAGTTTGAAGATAGCGCTGGAGAAGACTCAGTTAGAAATTCAATTTTTTGATCAATATCTAAAAGAATTTCCTCTGTTAAAAGATACTCTTATCGTGTTTAAGAAAAACAGTGAACAACAACTTAAGAATCTAGAGTCTGAAATCAGTGTCCTAAATAAGATAAGTGCTCATCTTTAACATGAGTACTTATTTGAAATTACATCAAAATTCAGTAGCTAAATTACCAAGCAATATCTCATTATCAAAGCTTGAAAATCTCTTTTAATTCATTTTCCAACTTTTATTTTCATCTATGTTCAACGTTTGAGTGAAAGATTTCAGTTGAATGGTTTTTAGGTGGACAACGTTTATTGTCTAAAAGTAAGTGACCAAAGCGATCTGAATTTGGTGAATTGAGTAAGTAATCAAGTGCCCTAGAAGATTGGATTAGTAAATATTTCCCCCATGCATCATATCGAGGATAAAACTAGGAACTTCTGTATTGGTTTTCATCACATATTTTTTGCTTGAAGTGGATAATTTATTTCATCTGGAACCCAATTCCCTTGATACTGTGTTAAATAAATCCAGTGACCTATACCATTTTTCAAAAGTTAATCGACCAAGAGTCTAATAGTCCATTGAATCTTCAATCATGGCGCAATGATAAACAGTTAGCCTCAATTTAATATTTTCCTTTACAGTACTTTGCAAGCGATGATATTAATATTACAGTGAGTTTTATCAAATTGCTAAAGAACAAGCAGTTACAATGTGGAAAGAGCAAATTAATTATTACAGTATTAGATCAGTTTAAATATATTTTGAACTGAGTGAAATATGTACTGATGAATTGATTAAGTGTATTATTAAAAAAGTTAGCTATATCACTAATTAAATTGGAGATTTGTAAGATATATGAAAACTAGAATAGAAATTGGCAAAGAAATCTGCGCTGTGAAAAAGCGCTCTGCTACACGCAAAAAACTTTATCAGAAGAAAACAGAATTAATAAAACAACGATATCAGAGATCGAAAATGATCGATTCACTGTTTCATTTCTTGTGTTTGAACAAATTCTTAATTTTGTCAGATTAAAATTTAAAGTGTGAAAAAGCAAACACCAATTTCCTAGAAGCGTTTAATCAAGCGGTGGATTAATTTTTCAATAATTTTAAAAAGTATTAAAGGGGAAACTATGTTAAAAAATATAGAAATACAAAACTTTGGAAGCTATCAGAATTTTAATGGATTATCCGAGAAGAATTATTTTAAAAAAATGAATATCATCTATGGAGCAAACTACTCTGGAAAAACAACTTTATCAAGGATTTTCGCATTATTAAAAAATAAAAATGACCCAGAAAACTATTTGAATCCCATTTTTAAAACAGTATTTGAAAATGAAATTATAGATTCTAGTAATTATAAAGAAAATTCTAAAGACTTATTGGTGTTCAATAAAGATTTTATAAATGAAAATTTATCTTTCCTAGTATTTAATAATCATGAAACAGGTAGTATAAAAAGTTTTGATGCTGTTGTAGTTGGTCAAGATCAAATTTTAATAGATAATAAAATAAATGAGTTGCGATTTTCAATAGAAGTTCTAGATAAAACTGAACAAGGAGTTAATAGAGCAATAGATCTAATTAATAGGGATAAAATTAAAATTGAAAGAGAAAAGTCAGGATTAATAAGAGTTAAAGAAAATAGTTTAACAGAGAAAGCTAGAGAGCTTGAAGCAAGTGGTTTAAATACTGCTCGTACATACAGACGACCAAATTTAGTAATTGATATTGATGGGATACTATTAGGAAATCCTCAATTAATAAGAAAATTAACTGAAGATGAAATTCTAAAAAAAATTAATGATATGAAGGTTTCTCAAAAGCCAGAAATAAATATTCAAAACAAAGTAGTTGAAATAGAAAATTCTATAAACCAACATATTGAGCATTCCGATAAAAAATTAAAAGAAGTAGTTGAGAAAAACATTACAAAAGAAATCAATGAGTTTTTTAAAGAATGGGCACTTCAGGGTTATCATTTACATAAAAAACACAATAAAGAAAGTTGTGAATTTTGTGGTGGAGAGCTAAAAAAATCAGTATTAGAACAATATGAAATTTTCTCGAACCAAAGAGAAGAAAATCTCAAAAAAGAAATGATTGGACTTATTGAAAGCCAAAAGAAAATATCTAAAGCTTTATCTGTCCTCATAGAGGGATTTGTAGAACCAGATGCATACTTCTATGATAGTTTTAAAAGTGAATATTTAGTATTACTTGAAAATATTAAATCAAAAGCATTTGATTTTTTAGAAAGCCTATCCTTATTAGAGTTAAAATTAGATGAAAAACTAATTAGTTTGAGCCTTGAATTATTTTTTGACTTTAGCTCTTTAAAGAAAAGTTTTAGAGCTTTAATTGATGCATATATTCAAGTGATCGATATATGTAATAAGAATGATGACTTTTCAAAAAATATTAGTAGAGAGCAAAATAAATTAAAAGCTGAAGTACTTGAAGAGCGTATTGTTGAATACTTAATTGAATTTGAATGGCACAAAAAAAATAGTAAAATAATTGAGTTAGAGGAAAGTGTTAGGAAGCTAATTCCATTTGAACAAGAAAACTCTGAAAGAGTTTTGGAAATTCAAACCTATCAGGTTAATATTCAAGAGGAAATAAAAAAACTAAATGCTCAAAAAAGCACAATAAGTGCAGCAAGTGAATTAGTTAATAAATTCCTTAATAGTTTTTTTGGTCATGAAAGTTTATCTTTAATTCCTATAGAAGCGGAAGGCCAACAAGGTCGATTTAAAATAGTTAGAAATGGACAGGAAGCCTATAATTTAAGCGAAGGCGAATGTACGTTGGTGGCTTTTTGTTATTTTATCGCTTTAGTATACAATTTGAAAAATATAGAGAAATTATCAGATGTGATCATTTATATTGATGATCCTATATCGAGCTTGGATTCTAATAATATTTTCTATATTTATAGTCTAATAGAAAATATTATATGTAAAGAAAAATCATATAAGCAATTATTTATATCGACCCACAACTTAGAATTTTTAAAATATCTACGAAAATTAACTATTCCTAAAAATAGAACAAATATTAAAAGTTGTAGTGATCCATCTTGTACTTCAACCAAAAGAAATGAAAAAGAGGATGTCTCTTTCTATCTTATTAATAAAGAAAATAATATTAGTAAGTTAGATGTGCTTCCGAATTATTTAAGAAAGTATAATACGGAATTTAATTACCTTTTTTCACAGATATGGAATTGTGCGCAAACAACAACTGAGCTAGGTCCGGATCAAATTTATAATTTCAGCAATAATATGAGGAAATTTTTTGAAGTATATAATTATTTCAAATATCCTTCTGATCAAGATAAGTCAGCATTTAGAGAGAAGTTCTTTGATGCAGAAAACAATCTTAATCACTTTAAGCTAGTGGATAGAATAGCAAATGAGTATTCACATGCTGAAGAAATATTTGATAGAACAATGAGACCAATTTCATCACAAGAAATGATTGAGACTTCAAAGTTTATATTGGAAAGATTGAAATTAAATGATGAAGTTCAATTTAATGCTCTAGTTCAAAGTACTATAGATCTACGAGAATAAAAGCTATCCTAAGCTAAGCAAAATGCCTTGGGGCAATATAAAAAACAGAAAATATCTAAATTTATGATTGAGATGGAAGGAGGTCATGAAGCACGTTTTTGAGGTCTGTGCAAGAAACACTTAACACTCTATAATATTGAATTAATTCATCAATATTGGATTTCATCATAAATTATTTAAGGTATTGAAAAATATTGTTTTTTGTGATTGGTCTATGTTTTATTTGAATATTATATAACGTGATATTAGTTGAATTTTGATTGGTAATATTTAGGTGGTTAAATGAAGCAGTATCTAGATTTGTGTCAACGCATAGTTGATGAAGGCGTATGGGTTGAGAATGAACGAACTGGAAAGCGTTGTTTAACCGTTGTTAATGCTGATTTAGTATATAACGTAGGAAAGAATGAGTTTCCTTTAGTTACAACTAGAAAAAGTTATTGGAAAGCAGCTATTGCAGAATTGCTAGGCTATTTGCGTGGATATGACAACGCTGCCCAATTTAGAGCGATTGGTTGTAATACTTGGAATGCAAATGCTAACGAAAATGGAGCTTGGTTAGCGAATCCTTATCGTAAAGGTGAAGACGATATGGGGCGTGTCTATGGTGTTCAGGGACGTCATTGGCGTAATTCTGAGGGTAAAGAGTTTGATCAGCTTCGTAAGATCTATGAGGATTTACGAAATGGGATTGATGATCGTGGCGAAATTCTGACTTTCTATAATCCGGGTGAGTTTGATATGGGATGCTTACGACCTTGCATGCATACTCATACCTTTTCTTTGGTGGGAGAAACACTTTACCTAACGTCGTCACAACGTTCATGTGATGTACCATTGGGTCAAAATTTCAATCAAATTCAAGTCTTCACTTTATTGGCATTAATGGCTCAAATTACAGGTTATAAGGCAGGAAAGGCTTATCACAAGATTGTGAATGCACATATCTATGAGGATCAGTTAGAACTTATGCGTGATGTTCAACTTAAACGTGAGCCTTACGCAGCTCCAAAACTTATAATAAATCCAAAGATTAAGACTCTCGAAGACATAGAAACATGGGTAACACTAGATGATTTTGAGGTCGAAGGCTATCAATATCATGAAGCAATTGCTTATCCTTTTTCAGTATAAATAGTAAATTCTATTGGGTGAGGATTTAGTATCTTTATCCAATAGAATTAACTTACGATATCTAGTGTTTAATTAAATCTGGCAGGATGCCTTTGCTTTCTAATAATGTTTTTAACCGTTCGATTTCTTGTTCTGCTAACAAAATTTTTTTTTGATATTCTTCATATAAATTTTTATAATAAGCATGAGATTCTTTTTGAGTCTTTAACTGTGTATGAAGGTGATCAAAAGAAAGTTTGATATCTTGGTATTGGTTAAACCAATAGATAACTTCTTGTCTTGCCTGATTAAGTTTTTCATCTAACGATGTTTTATCACTTATGCGTTGTTTTTTATTTTCCTCGTCTTTGGAGGATCGTTTCTCTTTAATTCTTTGTAGATGTTTTAATGGCCAGTCACGATTTGTAATAGTATTTCGATGAATTCCAGCCATTTTTGACAATTGGGCAATAGTAGCTTTAAGTGATGGATTGTTCTCTATTTCTAGTAATGATTTTTTAAGTTTTAAGGTATTTTCCTCATAGTCTTCAGCATTTTTTTGATCATAAGTATTGGTATTCATAATTCTACCTCTTCACCTAGGCTCTCTAGAACCATTGCAGCTTCATCCATTGCGGCTTTAATTTGGTCACGATTATAAGCATATTCTGGTTTATTAAGATTTGCTTTATTCAAGATATAAACTTCACGCCATTTAGGGGCATGTGTACTAGTAACAATAGCTTGACTACATCTTGCAGGATTGCATCGTAAGGAACCAATACAGGGTAAAGAGGAGTCAAATTCTTCAGTTCTGTTACCGTAGCATATACCTTGACCTACATAGACAACAGCCATACCTTGATCAGTCATTGCCTCATATATTTCTTCTTCAGTGTATCCAGCTGCCATATATCCTTGGAATATCTTGATGAGATTTTGCTTATGTTCAGCGGCTTTGCTGCCATAGTATGCTGCATTTGGATTATTTACAGCTTTAACAACCTCTAATTCAGCAGAGTGCCTTAAGGATCTACTTGTTTTTCGGCTACCACCCTTTGAAAGTAATTCCCCTATTTCACCGTAGCCTAGAGTTACAGTTGATGTAGCCCCCATTGATGTAAATTTATTCACATTATCCACAAAGTGTTTCAGTTGAAAGGAAATGAGTGGCAATCCGACTTCTGCCCTAAATAGTTGATAGGTTAAAGTGTGACGTAACATATAAGGATTAAATTTGATTTGATCCGCTACTTGGTGTCCTAAAAGTTGGGTAATAAGATTATTTATTTGGTATGAAAGACCGCTACTTTTCATTGCTACAGCATTACTATTGGGTTTTACAGTATCTACGTTAGATACTAGGTAAGGTGAAGATTTGATTTTCGAGATATGAGAAGCTGCCAATATTGCGTCTCTAATAATTGGAATGGCTACCCATTTATCATCAAACAAGCCGGTATTGATCTCTTGCTGATGTTTCTTGAGTGAACTTTTAATCAACCAAATTCCATTTTCCTCTACAAGGCAACTACAGTTTTCTACTTTGATTTCGGCTAATTCTGATGGTCTCATCCCTGTATATTGACCAACTAGGTAAAGACATGAATATGCTACTAAATTGAAATATTCACGTAGATTGTTAATATTAAAACCAGCATTTTTCAATGATTTTCGTATTGTTCGGTCTCCCATTAGTAAAACTTTGTCGTTCATCCTTTTATCTAACTCAATTTTTTCAAAAACTGAGCTTGGAGAGTAGCCTTTAGCCCTTAGGCGAAGTGCAATATAGTAGTTAAACATTTTAAGGTTAATTTTTTCTTTATTTGCCCAAGACGAATATTTACTTGCACTAAAGCGCTCCAGAGTATGGATATCTGATATTTTCGATTTTTCACCTATATTGCTTAAGAAATCTACTACGATGAATGATGTCATTTTAGATAAATGTTCGAAGATCTTATCGGGTAGAATTTTATCTTTTTCCTGTTTATTTTTATTAGGTTTTTTTTTCCAGTCTAAACTTTCCAAATCGACATAAATAATTGATTTATCAAAAACATATTTGGTGGAGGAGGGACTTCTCATATATTCAAAAAAGCCATACAGCTTCGTAGTTAGCAACTGATCAAAAGTTTTTGCCGCTTTGTTATAATGTGTTGAATCAATATCAGATAACGATTGAAATTTGTATTGGATGAATTCATGCCCGAATTCTTCATTGAGTATTTTAAATATTTCATTAATAAATTCTAGACCACTTTTGAAAATAGGAATTAAGGTGTTAGCTTTAAGCATTCCCTTTTTAGAACCTTTCCGACTACTATTTTTAGGTCGAAAAATAAGATTGTTAAGTAGAGCAAGTTCAAAGATAACTTTTATTTCAATTAAAATAAATTTTGGAATGCTTTCATATTTTGTATAGTCAATACATAGTTTTGCACCTTGAACATTACGAGCAGCATGAGGATAGTCAGCGTTGAAATCCCAAATACTATCTGAAAATTTAGATGACTTTGAAATTGGTCGCTCCATTAAATCATTGACATATTTAAAAGAATTATCAGGTTTTTTTGGAGAAAATTTACTATCTAATTTTTCACCTAGATTCGGTGTATTCATTAGATAGAGACGATGTTCTACAAAACTCGTTAATATGTTTAGTTTTGTTTCATTATTCATTATAAAACTCCATCAACCAAAAAAGTTGCTTCAATGTATTCAGCTGTAATTTCAGCATTTTTAAGTTCTTCTATAGAAAAATCAGATAGTTTAGGGTCTATAATGTGTTTTATAAGCTCTAGATTCTCTTCAATCACACGGGCATATGGTGTATTCATTACCTGAGAGTTCTCAATGAGGAGCTTGTAATCACGTTGCATTGCAAAGATTTGGGGCAGATCCTTAACTGAAACAATTACATTGTCACAGCTTAAACATTTGTTATATTGAGAACATGGTGTTCCATGAGTATAAGATGATAAATTTTTAATAAATTCTGGGGGGGCAAAAATGTTCTTGCATTCAGCGAGTGGTGTCTTAAATGTAATTGTTACATGATCTTCCTTTTTGAGTTCAATTCGTTTTTGTTTTTCTTCAGATTGAGTATCTAACGTGGATTGTTGTATTTCGATTAATTTTTCATTGAGCTTTTTTCTACTTAAAGCATTAAAGTCCAAAGAATCTAAATATTGAATAGTTGTGCGAATAGATTTATGACCTAACAGAAGCTGAATTTCACGTAACGACGCTTCAGAATCAAGCATTTCGCTTATTAAAGTGGGTCTAAATCTACTGATTGTTAAGACCAATGGGCAATCTTTATCATTCGTTAAATTGTATTTTTTTACGAATTTAGAGATAACATCGGTTAGTTTTTTCGAATTTTTATCTTCATTTCCTAATAAGGGCGTTATTCGTCCATGATGTTTTACACTATTGGATTGATATATAAATAATCTTTGCTGATTTTTTTCATCGTCGATATTTTTTCTAATGTCACGAGTTAATCTAATTACGTCATCGAAAATAGCCTTTACAGTTTGCGCTTGCTTTACTGTAAGCCAAGAGATATCAGCATCGATAAAATCCAATGGGTATTCTTTGTAGCCATCAGATCTTTCTTTCCAATATTTAAGGCAGGGGCATGATGTCGCAGGATGACAAGGTTCATAATCATCTATATTTAAAGCAATTATAGAATCAGTATTTAAACCTGTAACTTGAGCTAGTTTTAGAAAATATGGTAAGAGTAATTCTACTCCTATGATAGGTGTGACCCCCCATTCTTTATATACAGTCATTAGTCCTTTTTTTGAATCTGCTATGATTCTAAGGAACGATTGTTCGATTGGCGTTTTTGCTGTACTAAAATGAATAGGTTTACAATCCAACATGTTTTCGAACAACCAACGAGCGTTTTCTAAAGTTGATAAACCTCTTACCCGATTACCATTTTGATCTAAAGGGTTGGAGCCCATACCAGTTTTTTTATAAGGCTCTAGACTTAATTTAGCTTCATTAAGTTCCTGATCGATAGCTTCTAATATTTGAATGCGCTCATTTTTGCTGAAAGGTTTTTTTAGATCTGTTTGTCTTGTAGTATCAAAGCCTGCTACATCAAAAAAAACATATTCTAGTCCTTTAATTTTCGTTAGCCGATCCAATGTGACGCGTACTGAACTTAGAACAGTATTAGCATGATGGCTTGATATTTTATTATCCAATATATTATTTTCTAAGTGTTTCCTATATTTAGATAATAAGTGTTCATCAAAATTTTCTAAAATTTTTAAGGGTGTATTTCCATGTAGTCCAGAAAGAAATTTGATAAATAGGCTACATGCATTTCTGTAGTTATCTTTTCCTGATTCTGATGCTAACGAGTTCGTCATAGATGCAAAAAGCTGCTCAATCTGAATAAAAGGTTCAGCCTCTGAAGGTTCAATGAAGTCTAATAGGTCATTAAGTTTAAGATTAGCTAATCTATTTAATTTATCTTTTTTGGTTTGATGAAGTGGCTTTGGATTACTATTTCTATCTTCGATCCGTTGTGAAACACTTTTATAATTGGTATCCAATAAACCTAAATTTTCAAGATCTTGATGAATAGATTCCCATGCCTTTTTAACAACATCAAAGCCTAATTCACCCTGTTTGATAGGGCGTTGATCTGTAGGTATTTTTCCAAGTGAAATTTTATTGCCAAAAATAGGTAACTGACTTTTTTCTTTAGAGTTCAACTTTCTGTACCAACTAAGCAGTTTTCTTCTGCTTTCAACGGTGGCAGCTCCTGAAATGCCATTTGGAGATACTAAAATTTCGTTTTCAATCATTACTTTAATTAAAGGATAAGCCAATGCTCTATATTTTTGTGCTGCACATTTTGAAATACCTAAAACGGTTTTAAGGTATTCGACTGATACGTTAAAACCTAAATCTGTATTAGCCTTAGCAACAGGTATTTCCCACATAGCATCTATGTCATCAGATACCGTTTCTACCCATTTTATGACAGTAGATTTAACATCTTTAATTCGTCTTTTATTGCTAATAACTGTCTTGAGATCTGCCATGATAATTCCTGTTTATTAAGGCCCCAATCAATATAATTAATTACTTTTGCCATCCATTCATATTGATTTGCTAAAGAAGTCTAAGAACTTTGTTGATTGTGTATTGATTTAAATAAAATATTGTTAGTCTTAACCTAGACATTAACTATTTGAGCGGTATTTAGACTGGGACCTTTCATTTTATATCTTTGATACTGATTCTTAATTGAGTTTTTTCAGTTAAACGTCTCATTTTTTCCGCCCTAGTTAAGAGTTCTCCATTTTCATTACACATCGAGTTATAGATGTTATGAGGGATACTGGTATACATTTGGGTCGTATTCAAATGGTTATGTCCTAAGTTTTTTTGTAAGATTACAAGCCGATCTAGATAATCAATTCCTAAATCATTTGATTGCAATATTGCGTATGCATTGCCATGTCTTAGCTTATGAGGTGAGATTTCTCTAGTCATGAGCCCTTTTTTAATAGCACGACTGCTCAAACGCTTAAGCAATTTATTAATAGCAGATGGCGTGTAAGGGGTTCCTTCAGCATTTAAAAAAGCTGGAGTTTCAGAAGGTGTAGAATATTTTCTTGCATGCTTTTTATACAGAGGGGAGGCATGGTACTTTTGAATACGATGAATAGTTGCTGAACTAATTAATGACCACCGAGGTTTTAGCTCATTACCTCGCCCTTTACTACCTAGAACTTCAAGAGGGGCATAATCGGGAGAAATGGGTTTGTCAGAATCATCTGATATAAACGTTTGAGAGTTAAAATTTACCGTATTTTGAATATGTTCAAGCGAAACTCTAGGAAGTTCTGATCGGCGAAGCCCTGAATCGTATAAAAATTGAAGTAAAACTCTTTCTCTTTCAGATAAAGTGGATGTAATCAATATAAATAAATCATCAAGATTACAGGCAACAATAGGGGTCCGTTTTGGAGCTTTAGAAAGATAGCCTCTTTCGTATGGATTATCTTGTCTGAGTGGTATACGACTTTCTGTGGATGAACACAAGAAATCAATAAAAGCACGTATGGTTGCATCACGGTTTCTAACCGTAGAAGAACTAATGTTCTGTTCGCAACTTAAGCAAGTTAAATATTCTTGTATTACATATGAAGGAACAGTAAGAAATACATCATCACTTTCATCACTACTATAATCTGAGCGATTGCGGATATATTGCAGAAAGTAGGTTAGATTTTTACCGTATGTGTTTGCCGATTTATCTGAAATTTTTTCATGCTTGGCGAAATAAGATAAATATTGAGAAATAAGAGGTAGAATTCTACCGTTATCATCAAAGACACCAACTCCGTTAACTCTTACTATTGTATTTAATTTTGAGTTTTGAAATTGCTCATTTAGATATGATTTAGATAAGTCTAAACTTATATTTGAACAAACTTTGATTTCCATACTATTCGCCAAATCAATTCAATGATTAAGTTTTATAGCATACTGTACATAATTTAAAATTTACGATAAACATAAGTGAAGTAGGTGGTTTTAAGCAGCCAACACTTCATACTGTGAATTATTCATATGGGGGAATAAAAAGAAAACATCTGCACTACGTTGATAAAGTTGGCAAGACAACTTTCCATCTTGAACAAAAAATTGGAATAAAGTGTGGCATGGCGGTAAAGCAACTTTACCTGCTTCATTTGGATTCCAGCCAGACACAATCAAACGACGTGAGTTTGGATTGGTCTTGATTTCATTGACCAACCAACTGATTTGGTCAAAACCATCATTTTCAAACAAACCATTATCTTTTTGCGTAGCGCCAAAGTTACGCCATTGATGACCATAGACTGGGCCCAACTCCCCTTCAGGGCGTCCAAAACGGGCAGTCTGCTCAGCGGTAGACCATTCATCCCAAATCGAAACTTTATTGTCTTTAAGATATTGAACGTTGGTGTCGCCTTTTAGGAACCACAGCAATTCAATCACAATTGAGCGGAAATGAACCTTTTTAGTGGTTAGTAGCGGAAACCCTTTTGACAAGTCAAAACGCATTTGATGACCAAATACAGAACGAGTACCAGTACCAGTACGATCACCTTTGTCACCGCCATCGTCTAGGATATGTTGTAGAAGGTCTAAATACGCTTTCATATAGTGTCCAATTTGGGGCGTCCATACGACATAAATGACAGATTATGTCGCATGATTACCCATTCGTAATGTTTCTGAATAGCTTCAGAGTTTATACTAATCTGAGTTTCTTTTTAAGCTAGATTATTTTCTGTTTTGCATCCATCTAACAGCTAAAACTAAGAGTATTTGAAAATGAGTATAAATTTGAATGAGCTCCCAGCATGTTTACAGCCATATAAAACGCAAATTATTGCGACAAAAAAAGACAGTATAGAAATATCATTAGTGCCGACTGAAGATTTACAGATTTGGCAAAGCAAAGTGGGTGGAAATCCCTATTTACCTGTAGAGACGCAATATCCGCAGAGCGCGGAGGGGGATGACCTACAATTATTGGCGCAGATCAATTTTGCAGAAGTGCCAGAAAATCAACATTATCCAAAGTCTGGAATTTTACAGTTTTTTATCAATCCGCATGATGATTTATATGGTCTCAATTTTGATGATCAAAAAAAGCAAGATGGCTTTCGGGTGGTTTTTTATGACAAGATTGAGCAAGATCTTGCACTTTTACAAAGCGATTTTCCAAGTTTTGTTGAGGACGATATTTATAGTCCTATCGCAGGACAGTCTGCGATTCAGTTTGAGAAGGCTGAAAGCTATATTGATATGAATAATTTTGATTTTGCTCAAAAAGTCACAGACCCTTATGAAAAAGATAATGAAGAAGAGTTTTGTGATGAGTACAGTGAAGTTTTTTCCGCAAGCGGTCATCGTTTAGGTGGATATCCATTTTTTACTCAATCTGATCCGCGTGAATACAATGAATCTATTCAAGATTATATTTTACTGTTGCAGATCGATACAGGTGAAGCTGAAGGTATTGAGATCATGTGGGGCGACTCAGGTGTAGGGAACTTCTTTATTCATCCGGATGATCTTGAAAAAAGAGATTTCTCTAAAGTGGTGTATAACTGGGATTGTTATTAAGCACCGACGGCATAATTTCTAAAAAGCTGATGTTGATAACATCAGCTTTTTATTGAAAAAATCTTTATTTGGCATACGATTTTGCTGAATTCATAAAACAAAAGTGTGACTGAATTGACAGTTTAATGTGTTGATTAGATTAAGAAAATATTTTAATGATACGGCCCAGTAAACCTCTATTGATTAATTTTTAAACAAACAAACCCAAGTGATGAATTGTGTAATGTCAGCAGTTTCAGTAGCTTGAGGCGTTACAAATGAGATTTATTAACACTTACATATTTTTTTACATGTTTTAAGTCTACATTTTAAGAATTGCTGATTACTATTCATGGCTTGTGAAAAGTTGTTATTGATTTAAACAAGGTAGTTTGAATCAATTCAAAAGGGCAGTTTGAGGACAATGCATGATTTACGACCACAATGTTAATATGAATGAATACGTGAATCCCACGGTTCATATTCAGATTCGATCGGAAAATCAAAATAATAATTTTCGACCAGATGAATACTTAAAAAATAAAGCATTTGAAACTTTTAAAAATCAAACTGAAGCATTTAAGAAAGAAAGCTTAATCGATATTAGTAAATTTACTGAAAAACTTGTCAGTATGTCACGTAGTACTACTGCACATCGTTGTGCAAGATATGTGCGTATAGCGCTTGAATCAGCTGGTGCACGTTTTTCTGATCATCCAGTTGCGGCTTCAGATTGGGGTTCGACTTTAACTGAGATTGGTTATAAGCAAATCCGTCCTGACTTTGATAATCCTCAAGAAGGTGATATTTATATCATCAACAGTACCAGTCGCCATCGTTATGGCCATATTGCTGGATTTACAGGTTCTCAATGGGTTTCTGACTTTAGACAGCGTAGTTACGATGTGTATAAAGACCCAAATGTAACCTATGAGTATTATCGTTTAGCTGCTTAGTTTCACAGTCAAAATCATTTAATCTATTACGGATTAAAAGATAAAAAAGGAAGCTTTTGGAATGAAAGGCTTCCTTTTTTATTGCAATGCTTTTTTTTACAACATCTTTAGTCAAAACGTTTTGCGCGATTTTGATAAATTGACATGATAAATAGACCTAAAGCAGCAAAGCCAAGGGCTTGAATTGATGTCAATATTTTATGTTGTGCAGGTAAAAAAGCCATTAAAAGCATAAGTGCAAGAAAAGGGTAGATGGAAAATAAAATTTTGAAACCTTGAGTATAGACATTATTTTTAGAGATTTTTAGCCCGAGCATTCTTAATAAATGTGTAGAGATTCCAATCGCTAAACACATCACGGTAAACGTTGGACTTAACTTCTCAATCGTGGTGCAATAATAAATTATTGCGCAGGTTAAGATTGAAATGACGACTTTAATTTCACGACTACAGCGCGCTGAATACCAAAAATCTAACATTATTTAGAGACTTGTTCAGACGAATTTTGATTGAGTAGGGATAGTGGTGAAAAAATACAAACTGCTAGAGCCATAAAACCAATACCTTGAGCGCCTGGGATCAAAATTTCACCATTGTTCATATTTTTAAAAACCAATGCCAAAACTAAAGCCAGTGGAATCCAGGTCAATAAACGATAAAGAAATCCTGTGGGGTTTTGGGCTGCAAAATGAACTTTACAGTAACGACAAATCAGAAAAATAATACCTGTACCTGCAAAAAGTAAAATATTATCAAGGGTTAAAGGCTGGTACCAATAGAGTCCAATAGTGACCAGTACCAATAAAATAAGAAAAATGAGCTTCTTTGCAACCGAGACTTTAGGATCAAACCAAAATTCAAGCATAGTGATTTCGTTTAAATTGGATAATGATAATTTAGCATAAAAAAGGTGAAGCTTAGCTTCACCTTTTTCAACTTAGCTCATAAGGCTTAATTATTTTTTTGTGGACCCCAGTCAAAAATTTTCTTTTGGTAAGCATACCAAATTAACCATAATCCAATCAGAATCATTGGGAATGAGAGGATTTGACCTTTGGTCATCCAACCAAACAAAATATAACCTTGATCCGCATCAGGTTCACGGAAGAATTCCATAAAGAATCGAGCACAGCCATAACCCATTAGAAAGATTGCAGATACGGCATAACGTGGGCGTGGTTTAGCACTATAGAACCATAGAATAAGGAACAGCAGCAGTCCTTCACACAGCGCTTGATAGAGCTGAGATGGATGACGAACCAAATGTAGTGGATCTGTCGGGAAGATCATACCTAGCGCAAAGTTAGGGTCAGAAACTTGACGACCATATAATTCACCACCTATGAAGTTACCAATTCGACCGAACATCAAGCCCGTCGGTACACAGGGTGCAATGAAATCTAGTGTTTCAAACCAAGTTTTCTTGTATTTATGGCACCACAAAAGCATGGCGATCATTACACCAAGGAAGCCTCCGTGGAAACTCATACCACCAGTCCAAACTTTAAATAGCCAGATAGGATCTGCTAAAAATTTGCTAAACTCGTAAAATAAAACATAGCCTACACGACCACCGAGCACAACTCCAAGTGCACCAAAGAACACCAGATCTGAAACCATTTCAGAGTTCCAGTCAGCACGTTGTTTAGCACGATAAGTAGCAAGTCCCCAAGCACATAAAAATGCCAAGAGATACATCAGCCCATACCAATGGACGTTGAGTGGACCCAGTGATATCGCAATTGGGTCAATATTCGGGTAGGTGAGCATTCCTAATCCTTGATTTTCTATTTTGCACAGATTTTAGCTGAAACATATTAAAAATGTTGTACATTCAATGTGTAAACTTCATGGAATGTATTTTATGTGTATTGTGGCATTGGCTTGGCAAGTTTTGGATGATTTACCTGTTTGTTTAATTTCAAATCGTGACGAATTCTACCATCGTCCAAGCACTCAATTACAGTCATGGGCGAACAGTCCGATTATTGCAGGGCAAGATTTGCAATCAGGCGGAACATGGATGGGGGTTACACCACAGGGACGTTGGGCAGTGATTACCAATTATCGTGATGGTGCTGATAAACAAACTTATCCCACTACGCGTGGCTATTTGATTCAAGCCTTTTTAGCGTCAGATCAAACACCAATTCGTTTTGCACAAGCATTGGAAAAGCAGCAAAGAGATTATGCGGGTTTTAACTTATTTGTGGGTGATCGACAGCAAGCTGTTTATATGAGTAATCGCGGTGAAGCCCCACAAGTGTTATCCCAAGGTGTATTTGTCGTTTCAAATGGCTTGATGTCAGATGATTGGGAAAAAACCAAGCATTTACGTAAACGCTTTACCCAAGAATTTTTACCCATGTTGCAAGTCCCTTCTATCTCTGAGCAAGATCTACAATTCGCTGTTTGGGATATTTTAGAAGATGAACGAAAAATTATTCCTGATTTACTGCCCAATACTGGAATTAATCCTGAAATGGAAGCGTTGTTGTCTTCAACATTTATTCAAAGTCCAATTTATGGCACACGCTGTTCCAACTTTTTAAGAATAAGCAGTACGCAGATTGATTGGATCGAAAAAACACAACAAGGTGAACATATGGGGGAGTTAGTCGAGATTAAGCGCACTATTGAAAAATAAAAAGCCATAGCAACTTTCGTCACTATGGCTTTAAAAAAATAAATTTAGTTGATTAGCCAGCAATTACACCGCCATCTTTACGAGTAATGACGACCGTTGCAGAACGTGGGCGAGCAGTCTTGTTGCTTGGATCTTTTTGTGATGCAGGCCAGTTACTTGAAGGCTTATCAAAGCTAGGTGAGCCTTCACCTGGATGTTGAACATTGATAAAAATGGCTTTGTAGTCGGGTGTCATGGTGACACCCGTGATTTCACATTGTTTTGGACCTGTTAGGAAGCGACGCAGGTTTTCATCAGTGACTTGTTTACCCACGATCGTTTCTTGCCCAGCAGATGTTATTGCTTTTGCGCCATCACCGACTTTACCAGGGAGTGCAGCAAGCATCATACAGTTGGTGGTATCTGTATAAGCACCATCATCCGTTTGAATCCAAAGTACACCACGTGGGTCGAACCACATACCATCTGGTGAAGATAAATCATTATTATCATTTAACCCAGACAAGTTGATGTTACTGGCCATTTTTGCTTCAGCACCAAAGAGGTAGATGTCCCAAGTAAAGCTTTCAGCTGTAGTTTTATTATCTTTTTCATGGAAACGGATAATGTGACCATTTACATTGCCTTTACCACCTTCTGGGTCGCTATAGTTTCGTGGATTTGCGGCATCTAATGCATGTGCTGTACCACGGTTCGAGTTATTGGTTAGTGTGACATAGACTTCACCATTCTCTGGGTTCACCGCAACCCATTCTGGACGATCCATTTTAGTGGCTTTGACTGAATCACCGGCTAAACGTGCAAAAGTAGTGACATCGGCTTGAGACTTGAAAGGATAGACGGTATTGCTATCATTTAAACCGTTTTTACCATACGCCAATTCAATCCATTTACCTGTACCATCATTATTGAACTGCGCAACATATAGCTTGCCACTGTTCATATATTTATCGCCAGCGCGATAGCCACCATTTACATCTTTTGCATCCCACTTCGCATCAGATACAAATTTGTAGATATATTCGCCACGTGAGTCATCGCCCATATAGAAGGCTAGATTTTCCCCTTCGATTAAACGGCTTGAGCGACAGTCTTCATGCGCAAAGCGACCTAAAGATGTTCGTTTAACGGGGTTTGAACGACTATCGAACGGATCGATTTCAACAATCCAACCAAAGGTATTTGCGCCGTTTCGATAATCTTTGTCTGCGGAGTCAGCAGTAATTGAAGAGTTCCAGCGGTCATATAAATCTTGGCTTTCGATTGCCCCAATCGCGGTTTCCCAGCCATAACGTGAGCTGGCACCATCTTTTAAACCATAGCGATTCAGTGCGATGATCTCAGCCGCACTACGTTTTGCATCATCACCTTTATTACGCACAAAGTATCCAATAAAGTTTTCTTCTGTGGTGAGGTAAGTTCCCCAAGGGGTATAACCATTACCACAGTTATTATGTGTGCCGCGTGTTTGCTTTGCTGAGCTTGAGTATTTGGTTTTCACCAAGTCTGAACCTGCAACTGTGCCTGCAAAGTCCATGACCGTTGACGCTGTAATACGGCGATTAAATGGAGAACTTTTAACAATCTCTACTTTTTGTGTAGTTGCATCTTTCTTTAATTCAATGACGGAAACACCATGCGCATTGACTTCACGAATCACTTCATCTTCTGGGCGACGACCATTTACTTTTGTTGCACCTTTAGGATGTAAGAAGGTTTGATTAATGTATTCATGATTCATGACCAGTAAGCCACGGTTTGACGCTTTAGCATCATATTTAGAGCTATTGGAATTTAAGCCAAAATAGCTCATACCATCATGACAGTCACCTGAACGTGCTGTAAAGCTGACCCCTGAAGGAACATTGTTATCATCCCAGTCAGGGATCGTCTGCATTAATGGATCACCTAAAGCATAAAGCACATTTGCTTCATAACCCGCAGGAACAGTGACGATGTCATTGAGGTTTTTTGCAACAGGGTTAAAGGTGAATTTTTCAGGTTTTTTAATTGTCGTGGTGGGTGTTGAATTATTGTCATCGTCATCATTACAACCAACTAGGCTCGATGCTAAAGCGAGAGCAGCTGCACCGCTTGCTGTTTTTGTAATTAAACTACGACGAGAAATCCGTTGTTCTAAAATGTCACGGAAATGCGTGTTATTCGAAGTATTGTTATCTAACTCTTGATTTTCATGATATGGCGTGAGGTCTGTCATACGATTCCCTTTGGCTTTAAGTCTTGATTAAATGTGATTTTGATTCAGCTTAAAAACATACAGAACAAATGTGTAAGATCTCTTACTCTTATATTTAATATTGGTTAAATTTAATCTTATTTTAAGAAAGTAATAGGATTGTCATATTTATATTTAGATAATTACTGTGCTGTTCAATTTCTATAAGAATGTAGGTTATGACTGATTAAGCATGATATCTGCTTAGTGAATTGAATAAACTGGATTAACTTTCAATTGTTTTAAAAAATAGAGATTTTTAACAAAGAGCTCTTAATAATAGGCTTCTTTTATAAACGCTTATCAAAAGCATAGATCAGCATAAAATCGCTCTCATCCTATCCGTCTCACGAGGGGAGAAGGAACTTTCGATCGCAATATAATTCACTCAACATGATCATTTTTCGACTTGTGAAATAGATCTAATGTATTTGAATAAAAGGGCAGAAGATTAAGCAATAGACTTGTTTTAATAATTGTTTCTAAAAAAGAATTTAACAATCTTAAAATAAAAATGACCTCAAAAGAAGTCATTTAAATATTAAAAAGTTTTTTATTTTGATAGTTAAGCATCTACAGTTTTACGTTTTTCAATCACTTTACCCAGCAATAAACCCAGCTCAAATAGCATCCACATTGGAATTGCGAGCATGATCATTGAAATTGCATCTGGTGGGGTAATAAACATAGACACGAAGAAACATCCCACCACGATAAAGCGACGCTTTTCAGCCAATGTTTTAGTGGTGACGAAGCCAACTAAAATTAAAACTAAAGTAATAATTGGGATTTCAAAGGTCACACCAAAGACCAAAAATAATTTTAGACAGAAGCTTAAATAACTATTGATGTCAGTCATTGGCGCGACGGTTTCTGGTGAAACACTGATAAAGAAATGCAGGATGGATGGCAATGCAATAAAGTAAGCAAAAGCGATCCCTGAATAAAACAGCACAATACTGCCAAACAACAATGGAAATGCTAGATTTTTTTCTTTTTCGTATAATGCAGGTTTAATAAACGCCCAAAGTTGATAGATGATAAAGGGCATCGCCAACATCAGCGCAATAAAGAAGTTTAACTTAAACGGCGCCATGAAGGTTGCTGTAACATCAGTTGCAATCATGGTTGAGGTTGCAGGTAATTGTTTTCTGAGTGGTTCTGATAACGCAATATAGGTCTTATTGGCAAATGGCAATAAACAAAAAAATATAGCGATGAGCGCGCCAACAATTTTAAATAAATGCTTACGTAACACCATCAGGTGTTGAGTAATCGGCATCGCATCTAAAGGCGGCGTCTCGGTAGATGAGGCATCATGTACTTGTGGTGCTAATGAGTCGCTCATACAGCCACCTTCAATTGCGGTACTTCTTTAACAAGAACAATTTGTGGTCGAGTTACAGTACAGTTTTGTTTATCTAACCAAGTCTTTGACATATAAATAGCGGGAACCGTAATATCAAGTTTATGATAAGTCGTGTGAATTTTATTATTGTCTGTTATTGCGAGATGACTTTCTTGTTCTACAGCAATTTTTTGTTGCTGTAACTCCTGCATCTGAGCCTGCATTTTTTGTTCAAGTTCTTGAATTTTTTGCATCTCTTGTTGCATTTGTTCTCTAAATTCAGAAAGACGTAATTCACGGTCGATGTCATTTTGGACACTACTAATTGCACGTTTAAATTTGCTATACCATTTGGCAGCAAAACGCGCAGCTTCAGGAAGTTTATCTGGTCCCAATACCAACAGAGCAATGATCCCAAACACTAACAGTTCTGAAAATCCAACATCTAACATGATCTACGCCTCACCGATTAGTGTTTTACTGTAGAGTTCACATCAGTATTGCTTGTTTGATGTTCTAGGGTACGCGTTTCAGTCAGTGAAGCAGTTGTTGCCTCTTCTTCTTTAATTGATTTCTTAAAATCTTTGACGGCACCACCAACATCTTTACCTAAGTTTTTCAGCTTTGATGTACCAAATAGTAGAATCACAACAATTGCAAAAATAAGTACATGCCAAATCGATAATCCAGCCATAGTTTTAACTCCTATTTAATAACAGCTATAACAACAGTTATCCATGACAAAAAAGTGACACTAATATTTCAATTTAAAGACAGACAATATTTATAAATTATTTTGATATGTTAAACATCATCTGTATTTGGAAAATGCTAGTATGTTCATGATTTGAGAATAAGGTGTTGTATTGTGGCTTTGTTATTTCCAGTTTTATCATTTATCTGTGGGCTGATACTGGCAAATAGCAAATTTTCAGTAAACTTAAAATCATTCATGTCTTTGCTACTGGCTCGCTTATTTATCCCGATTGTGATTATTTACAATATGGTATTTTATAAATCGGGTAGTATTGCTTTAATCTTATTTGCTTTTTTCTCATGTTTTACGCTTTTCTTTATTTATCTCACGCTGTCTAAAGATCGTTTAGCTTCATTGTGTTTTAGCTATACCAATATGGCATGGCTCGGCTTTCCGATTGCTTTGGCTATATTTGGCCCAGACAATAGTATGCTGATGATACCGCTCTATATCGGGGTTTCAATTTTTGGAAACTCTTGGGCGGTGACTTCGGTAAGTTCAGCCCCGCAATCCAAACAATTGCTTATCAAAAAAGTACTGCAATCGCCACCTGTGATTGCCTTGATCATTGCCGGGCTTTTACGTTGTTTTGATGTGCAACAGTTTCAGGCAAATGATTGGATTAATTGGATTTATACTCTGGCTAAATGGAGTATGAGTTTTACCGGGATGTGTGTATTGGGGATGTGGTTAAGAAAAACTAAAGTCCATATCGAGGATTTACTGTCCAGTACTAAGCTTGCAATATTAAAGTTAGTTTGTGGTGTTGTATTGTGCAGTCTGGCTTATTTCTTTTTACCAGTTCCACAGATCCATCAATATATTGGGGTGATGTTTTTACTGTTTTGTTTACCGCCAGCTGCCAATATTGTCGCATTGGAAACCCACTATCAAGGCACTGGGGTTTCAGCAAAATATATTGCTTCGGGAACGATAGTCAGTTGTGTGGTATGCATCCTATATGGTGTGTTGATTCATTTTTTATAGTTTTATCGGTTGATTGGTTTATTTTGCTTCGTTTTAGATAAGTTTTAGCGATATGCATCATATTCCTCCTTTGCTCAAAGGCGAGGAGGAATCTAACAAAATCGTATGATTTTAAACGGCTGGTTTTAACTGCTTATTTCAAGCTTGCTTTAAACAATTGCATCGCCTGACCACGATGGCTAATTTTGTTCTTTTCTGCTTTACTCATTTCTGCGCTTGAAATATTTAGCTCGGGTAACCAGAACAGTGGGTCATAACCGAAGCCATTTTCACCTCGAGCTTGCTCTAGTACTTCACCTTGCCAGATCCCTTGGAAAATTTGTGGTAAAGGGTCATCTGCATGTTCAACCAATGCCAATACACACACGAACATTGCTTCAATCGCTTGATCGTCTTGGCGTAAAGGCTTAAGGTTTTCCAGCAATTTTGTATTATTGGCTACATCATCGCCATGTTCACCTGCATAACGTGCAGAGTAAATTCCAGGTGCTCCACCTAATACGGGAACGCAAATCCCAGAATCATCAGCAATCGCAGGTTTACCTGAAATACGGCTCGCATGACGTGCTTTGATAATTGCATTTTCAATAAAGCTTAAGCCATCTTCAATCGCGTCTTCGATATTCAGTTGACCTTGAGGAATCACTTCAACGGGTAAAGCCAATTCAGCAAACAATTTTTCAAATTCAGCAATTTTGCCTTTGTTATTGCTTGCGAGTACCAGTGTTCCTTGTGATAACCAATCTTTTGATGACATGATGCAGACTCAAAATTTAAAATTGAGTTATTTTAACTTAATCTGTGTCATAAAATGCGGCTAAATTCTCTCGTCCTTTACGCTTTACTGGATATGTTTTGCTTTTGCGCTAATGCGTTTGTCTAACTGTTGTTTTAAATCGAGAACATCCTCATTTTTCATAAAACCTAGTCCAACATTGAGTTTCTGTTTGCTGTTATCTTTCATGATAAAAAGTAAATAGTATTGTCGATCAAGTAAGGTTTTTTTGAGCTCAACTTCATAGATCTCTGGTATTTTAATGTATTTTTTAATGATCACTCTACCTTTAAAATCAATGCTTCTAATCATGTCTTGGGAGAGGGTTAAAATAGGACGTTGATTGCTAAATATCTGAATAGCTTTATTACTGAAAAAATAAGCAATGAGACCCAATGGCGTAACAAGAAATAGCGAAAAGAGACTTTTTAAGCCATTCTTCCATTCAAATATTTCCAAGATTAAAAGCACGGTCGCAGCCCAAAAGGGGCAGGCCAAAATTCCAGCAAAAATCGCCAAAGGAATTATTTGTTTGCGTGAAGCATAATATTTTTTCTTTTGCATATTTTTCCATACATAGAAGAACTCGATTTACTTCTCAAATGCACAAGTGGTGCCTTGGTGGAAAATCATTTGCCATATACCGTGATCATTCATAACCCAAATTGAACTGCGTAAAGCCACATTGTATTGAGCTTGAGTTGCCACATTGATTTGATGGCTTTGATAGGTCAGTAAAACGCTATGATCAGATAACGACTGAACTTGAAAATCCTGTGCTTGAATGATGTCGGTATCTGTATCGTTTAAAAGTGCTTCAATCATTTGGGCTTTATGCACAACCCACCCTGATTTGGTAATTTCTTTAAAATCTGGATGTAACCGTTGATCAAGTATTTGAAAGTTTTGACGATCACGATGATGCAACCCGCATTCATATTGAATTAATTGTTTGAATAGGTCTTGCATTGTCAACAATCCCAGTTGAAATACTTAAATGGATAGCAGTAAAAAAAGCACCCGAAGGTGCTTTTATGATCGATGAAAATCAAATTATTGAGCTTGAATCCATTGATCTGCACGTTGTGTTGCAGTACGAATTTGGTCTTGAGTTAAGTTAGCAGCCAAAGCAGTTTTTTTGGTTTGCGACATGTTAATCACTTTATTGTCTAACATACCATCACGTGTAGAAAGCTCATACCACTGATAAGCGCCCATGTAGTTTTTCTTTTGCTCTTCCATCACCGCAAGATTAAAGCTTGCACGGTTATCGCCGTGGCTTGCTGCTTTTTCAAAGTATTGACGCGCAGATGTTTCGCTTTTAGAAACGCCTAAACCATCAGCATACATACGACCAACATTCAACTGAGCCGCAGAAATACCTTGGTCAGCCGCAGCTTTAAACCATGTAAATGCTTGTTTAAGGTCTTTAGATACACCGCCAGTACCAGTCTGGAAATGTGTTGCTAAATAAAATTGTGCAGCAGGTTGACCAGCTTTGGCTGCTTTTTGCAAATCTGTCACATTCATATGTGCATATTGTGCTGCCATTGCTGATACAGATTGTTGTTGCTGCGGTACATAGTCCGCATGGGCTTGAATACTCACTAGCCCAAAAAATAACGTACTGCCTAATAATAATTTCTTCATAGAGCGCTCACTCGATAAATAGCGACTTCGCCGAACAAATTCGGTATGGCTTTACTTAAAAAGCTACCTTGTTGGTTCCCATTTACAGCGAGTCGATCAATAATTTGAATCTGATTTTCAGCACATAATGCTTCAAAATCACGAAAGGTGCATAAGTGGATATTAGGTGTATTGTACCACATATACGGTAAGGCATCAGAAACAGGCATCTTGCCTTTCAGTGCAAGGAAAGACCGTGTTTTCCAATACGCAAAGTTAGGAAACGTAATAATTGCTTGTTTCCCCACACGCACCATATCGCGCAGAAGCACATCAGGTGCATCTACAGCTTGCAAAGCTTGTGCCATAACCACATAGTCAAAAGACTGGTCGGCAAAGCGTCCCAAACCGAGGTTTAAGTCTTGTTGTATAATATTTAACCCTTTGCTGACGGCAATTGCAATCTTTTCTTGATCGATTTCTAGCCCATAAGCGTGAATTTGCTGTTTTTTGCTCATTTGTGACAATAATTCGCCATCACCACAACCTAAATCGAGCACACTCGCACCAGCATTGATCCATTTTTCTGCAAGCTGTTGGTCAATACGCATTACAAAGCCTCCTTAGGTGTTGAATTAAGGTGTTCAATACCACCTAAAAATGCACGTAAGGATTTGACGTACAAGGGGATAGGGAATAGGAATGAGTCATGGCCCTGCTCAGCATCGATATCCAAATAACTCACAGGTTTTTGATTGGTAATCAAGGCGTTGACAATCTCTTGCGAGCGTTCTGGGCTAAAACGCCAGTCTGTTGTAAATGACACTACTAAAAAGCGACATTTGGTATTTGATAGGGCTTTAGTGAGTGACTGTTCATATTCACGTGATGGATCGAAATAATCCAAGGCTTTGGTCATGATCAGATAAGTATTGGCATCAAAGTTTCGACTGAATTGTTCGCCTTGATAACGCAGATAGCTTTCAACTTGGAACTCAACATCGAAACCATACATAAACTTGCCTGATTTTAAATCACGACCAAATTTTTGTTTCATGGCTTCTTCAGAAAGATAGGTAATATGACCCACCATACGTGCCAAAATTAAGCCACGTTTTGGATAACTATCGAGTTCTAAATAACGGCCATTGTGAAAATCTGGATCAGACAAAATAGACTGACGTGCCACTTCGTTAAATGCAATATTTTGTGCGGAAAGCTTTGGTGCGCTGGCAATGATGACACATTTTTGTAAACGATCTGGATAGTCCACAGACCATTGTAAAGCCTGCATGCCACCTAAAGAACCACCAATGATTGAATACCAAACATCTATCCCTAAGCGGTCAGAGAGGAGGGCTTGGGTTTTAACCCAATCACGTACAGTCACTAATGGAAAGTCGGGACCGTATGGGCGATTTTCATTTTCAGGGTTAGGTGAAGTGGGTCCCGTTGAGCCACTACAACCTCCAATATTGTTGAGTGCGACCACGAAAAACTTCGAAGTATCAATGGCTTTACCTGGCCCAATACATGCATCCCACCAGCCTGTTTTTTTATCGTCTTCGTGGTGATAGCCAGCCGCATGATGATGTCCTGAAAGTGCATGGCAAATCAAAATTCCATTTGATTTATCTGCATTGAGCTCACCATAGGTTTCCACCATGATTTCATAGCGTGGCAATACTCGACCACACTCAAGCTCTAACGGTTCTTCAAATTCAAACTTTTGTGGAGTAACGAGCCCCACTGAATCAGCTGGAAAAGACACTGGAAATGTTCACCTTAAAGTTTTAGAAGGTCGATAAATTACGAATATTAGAGATATCTAAGACATCTATATAGCTAATAAATTAATGATATTCCATGGTTTTCACAATAGTGTTTTATCATTAAAGTTCACTTTCAGAATGAGTGATGATGTCTAGAGCGATAGTGAGTCGAAATGGAATGTCTTCACTTCACTGGCTTTAACTTATTTTCCATTTTGGAAAATGAAATGCAAAGCTTTGCAACAGAACGATCTTATGAATCACTACGGAACTTACTCGCTACTCATTCACAGCTGTCTGATCTCAAACAATCATGGATGAAATTTCCACGTATTTTTTATCTTTGAGAGGCATAAAGCTATTCGAGAAAGTCACTTGCTAATATCCATGAATGAAAGAAAGGATACCACTAGGGGGCATCCTTTCTAAAGTCTTTTAATTGATATGGCTTATACAGCAGCTGCGATGACTTGTTCAGTACTTAAAACACCTTGGTCAATCAAACGATTGGTTGCGGCAATGATTGCTTCAATTGAAGAGGTGACGATATTATCATGTACACCAGCGCCGAATGCAGATTTACCTGTGCCTTGGACTTGAAGTTCGATCAATGCCAACGCTTTTGCATGTGCGCCTGAACTGATACTGCGTTCTTCGTAGTTTAAGACATCAATTGGTAATTGAAGCGCATTTAAAATCGCAGAAATTGGACCATTCCCTTCACCACGTAAGTGCTGAGTTTCACCATTGATGACCACATCAAGTTCAATCACTTGACTACCATTTTCATCTGACAATCTATAGTTTTTTGCTGAATAATGTGCATCTTTTGCAGCAACGTAGGTATCTTTAAACAAGGTCCAAATTTGTTGAGCTGAAACTTCAACGCCTTCTTCATCTGCAACTTGCTGAACAATTTGTGAGAATTCAATCTGTAAGCGACGAGGTAAAACCACGTTATAGTTAGATTCTAGCAAGTAAGCAATACCGCCTTTACCCGACTGTGAGTTGACACGAATCACCGCATCATAATCACGACCTAAATCTTTAGGGTCGATTGGTAAGTAAGGCATATCCCAAATTTCTTCATCTTTTTGGAACTCAAAGCCTTTTTTAATTGCATCTTGGTGAGAACCCGAGAATGCAGTAAAGACTAAATCACCTGCATATGGATGACGCGGATGTACAGGCAAACCAGTACATTCTTCTATTGTGGCAATAATCTCGTTAATGTTTGAGAAATCTAACTCACATGCCACACCTTGTGTGTACATGTTTAATGCAATTGCAGCCACGTCAACGTTGCCAGTACGTTCACCATTCCCAAATACACAACCTTCAACACGATCAGCACCAGCCATGATCGCTAACTCAGATGCTGCAATACCACAACCACGGTCATTGTGACAATGCACTGAAATAATCACACCATCACGACGTTTCAAATTACGATGCATCCATTCGATTTGGTCGGCATAGACATGCGGACCTGAAACCTCAACAGTTGCAGGTAAATTTAAAATAACTTTATTGTCAGGCGATGCTTCCCAAATTTCAGTCACAGCATCACAAATATCTTTAGCAACCTCTAATTCTGTTGCTGTAAAACATTCTGGGCTGTACTGGAAAATAAATTCAGTTTCAGGCTGTTTGGTTGCATATTCTTTTACTTTGCTTGCCGCATTCATTGCCAATTGCTTTGCACCATTGACATCAACATTCAATACTTTTTTACGGAAAGTGGGTGAGTTTGAGTTATAGATATGCACAATGGCGCGTTTCGCACCTTGTAAGGCTTCAAAGGTGCGTGCAATTAAATGATCACGGGCTTGCACCAAGACTTCGATATAAACGTCATCTGGAATATGACCTTCTTCAATCAACTTACGGGTGAAATCAAAATCAATTTGTGAAGCTGAAGGAAAGCCAATTTCAATATGTTTAAAGCCAATTTTGACCAACATTTCAAACATTTTGAATTTTTGTTCGATGTTCATTGGTTCGAAAATCGCTTGGTTACCATCACGAAGGTCGGTACTCATCCAAATTGGCGCTTTATTGATTTCGTTATTTGGCCATTGACGGTCAGGCAAGTCTACACGTTGGTACATGCGACGATATTTTTTACTTGGATCAGCCAACATCATGAGGGAACTCCTTGTGTAGTTGTTGTTGCTCGTCTCTTGGGTAAAGGCAACTTACTACAAATATAGATTGTGTCTATCTGTTCAATTTACAAGTGTTTTTATGATGAAAACACTTATAAATTTTCATAAACTTATACGTGGGTAGCACGAGATAAATCTAAACACTGATAACTTACAAATGGTTTAACTTGAGATTAATTCTAAAACAATTATCTTGGAAATAATTTCCTTAATTTGCATAAAAAATATCAGTTGAGAGAAAAATTTTCTTTGAATGTCTTAATCTTGAAAAATATATTCTTGATTGATTTCTTTTACGGTAGCTGTTCCCATTAATGCCATGGTAATTTCAAATTCTTCCTTTAAAAGTTTAATCACATGGGCGACACCTAAAGCACCAGCAACAGAGAGCCCGTAGATCGCAGGACGGCCAATCAGCACCGCAGATGCGCCTAATGCCAATGCTTTAAATATATCTGTACCACGACGGATTCCACCATCCAAAAGCAAAGGAAAATCATGAGGAACAACGGCCTTAATTTTTGCTAAGGCGATCAGTGGGGAAATACTCGTATTGAGTACCCGCCCACCATGATTGGAAACGATTAAGCCTTTTACTCCGATTTCGACTGCTTTTTTTGCATCGAGTGGATGTAGCACACCTTTTAAAATTACAGGCAAATGGCTATGGGCAATTATAAATTCGATATCTGCCCATTTGGGTGCAATTTGCATTAAGCCATTGAATACTGGATGTTGATGCTCAGAAATTTCGGGTAGAGGAATGTGGGTGGGGGTATGGGGGTGTTGCATGCCTTCTGGCAATTGGAAATTCACCCGACGTTCACGATCACGAATCCCTGTATGCGGTGAATCTACTGTAATCACAAGCGCTTTAAAATTTTGTTGTTCTGCGAGTCGAACTAAGGCCAATGATTTCTCACGATCACCTTGCCAATACAATTGAAACCATTTCAAAGGGTTTTCTTGTTTTAAACTTCGCATATCGGTATTGGTGAAAGTGCTCAGTACAATATTACTTCCTAAAACTTCGGCCGCTAGTGCAGCCGCAGCTTCGCCGTCAGGGTGGAACAATTGTTGATGTCCAATCGGTGCAAGAAAAATTGGATGAGAAAAATTTTGTCCTAAAATCTCACATTCGGTCGAGCCTTGAGTTAAGTCATTGAGCAGTCTTGGAATCAGTTGAATATTTTTAAATTGTTGTAAGTTTTCTTGAACACTTTGCTCATCCATCGCCCCACCTTGCAAATAGTGCCAAGTGTTTTCAGGCAGATGCTGTTCTGCTTGTTTCTCGTAATCCGCAATGGTCTGTAAATATGCTGGAATTTGAGTGAGTGGTGCTTGGATTTTTTTACTCATTTATTGATTGTCCAAATTTATACAAAACACTTTCATTACAATAATGACTTGCAAGCTAAAACTTATAAATCACTCCATTCACGTAGAAGGTTGTGATAGATCCCTGTAAGACTAATCACTTGCTCATGTGTAGCAGATAGCTCGATGGTCAGCTTTTGAATATTTTGATCTAAGTCAAAGAGAATTCGTCGTTGCGCATCGGATGATACAAAGCTTTGTACCCAAAAGAACGAGGCAATACGTGCACCTTCAGTGACTGGGTTGACCTGATGTAAACTGGTAGAAGGATAGACAATTGCATCGCCAGCTGGAAGTTTTACTTCTTGTGTACCAAAAGTATCTTCGATCACCAGTTCGCCGCCATCATATTCATCGGGATTGGTGAGAAAAACAGTGCAAGACACATCTGTCCTTAAGTACTGATTGAGTTGAGGATGGCGACGGATAGCATTATCAACATGCATCCCAAAATTTCCACCGTGTTGATAACAATTAAACAGCGGAGGTAAAAATGTTTTTGGAAGTGCGGCACTAAAGAACAAAGGATTTGCGTTGGCAGCATTTTGAATGATTTGTCCAAGTTCTAATGCTTGTTGAGAATCTTGAGCCAGTTGTAAATTATTTTTTAAATGTGCAGATTGATAGCCTGTTGTTACTTTTCCATCTGTCCACTCTGCTTGAGAAAGTGTCTGACGACAATGATTTAGTTCATCCAGACTAAGTAAATTTGGAATATGTAAAATCATGATTTTCTTCCCCAAAAAAGAAACAGCGCCTGATGAATCAGACGCTGAATTTTAACATAGATTGATTAAATCTTAGAACTTATAGTTGATGTTGAATACGCCTTTGCGACCCTCACCAGGCATTGCCCAACCATTGTTACGGATATGGGTGTAGTACTTCTCATCGCTTAAGTTTTGCCCCAATAATTGGAAACTTAAATCTTTGTTGTAGCTGTACGTTACAGAAGCATTGTGAATCACATAATCTTCAGACTTGACCTGTGGCACAAGATTATTCGTCGCTGAACGTGTACTTAAATACATTTCACCTTGATAGGTTAAGCCATAGCCAGCTTGCCACTGATCATTGAATTGATACGTTGTCCATAAGCTGCCTGAAACTTTAGGAACATTGACCAATTTGTCACCTTTTTGGAAGTCAATATTCGGTGAACCATTGACTTTAGTTTGGTCGTATTCTCCTTCCATATAAGCAGCACTAGCTGTGATGTTCCATTTTGGCGTAATTTCACCGGCTAAACCAAGTTCAACACCTTGTACATAGTTTTTACCATCTAATTTGGCATCTGGTTGTCCAGGTATATCATTGGTTACACGGACTTTATCTTGTTCATTACGAAATACTGCGGCAGACACTAAGAAGTTAGGATTTACTTGCCACTTTGCCCCCACTTCATAGGCAACTGCATTTTCTGGGTCTGTACTGCAAGAATTTGCTGTGATTGCATTGTTGGTAATAGTTTGAGAACAGCCACCACTTGCAGTATTTTGTACCGGCTTTTGAGCATTAGCATAAGACAAATAAAGACTAGTTGCTGGTGTTGGTTTAAATGTCAAACCTACATTATAGGAAATTAAATTATCAGACTGTTTATAGTTTTGACCACGAGTTACCGCTGCATTAGTTGTTGAAATAGTATCTGAACGATATTGACCGTCAGTATAATCATTACGCACACCAAGGTTAAGTAACCATTGTTCACCAAACTTTAAAGTATCAAACAAATACGCTGAATAAACATTTAAGTAGCCTTCAGCAACAGCTGTTTTACGGAAATTTGTTGGACCATGCCAAAAGTTATCTGGATTGTACACATCCATGTAAAGCGGGTTAGTAATAGAACTGCCTGCTGATGAACCATTTGAATTATATAAAAAGCCAGCTGTGGTAATCTCATAGTCTTCACGGCTAAAGCCAACCCCAGCAACAAGAGCATGATCGATAACCCCAGTTTTGAATTGCACATTGATGTTGGTGTCATTGGCAAATTGCTTATTATGGGTATCACGATAATAACCACGTGGACCAGAAATATAATATGAACCCTTTGGAACAGTAATCGTGGTTGTACCAGAAGTTACATTACAATTTTTATATCCAGTTTGGTTGGTATTGGTCAGTGCTGTTGGTGATGTGCCATCTGCTAAACAAAATGTTCCTTGTGGTGCAGAAACAGTTGCTTTTTGTTGAATATCACTATAACGAGTAATGGAGTTCAGTTTTGCGTTGGGACTGATCTCGCTTTCTACTTTAAATGTGACAACCTGATTTTCAATATCTTGTTGATCTAAGTTGCTATAGCCATAGTTATTTTTATCTGAAATCCCTTTGACAGGTTTGCCATTATAATAAGGAACGCCGTACTGTGGATCATTTTCATCTTTTTGATATAAGTAAGATAAAGTTGCCTTGGTCGTATCGCTGATTCCAAAAGTAACCGATGGCGCAATTCCCCAACGTTTCATTTCTTCATCACGACCCGCATAGGTGTTTTGATGCCCCATTATATTTAAACGAAATGCTAAATCTTCATCTACAACTTTATTAAAATCACCGGTAAAGCGTTTATAGCTATCTGAACCAAAACCTAAAGTAACTTCATTGCTGTCACGATTCTTAGGTGTTTTAGAGACTAAATTGACACCCCCACTGATTTGTCCTACACCATTTTCAACAGAATTCGCACCTTTGATGATTTCAACAGCTTCATAGTTGAATAAATCAGAACGGTTGGTTAATGCTGCATCACGTAAGCCATCTACAGTTGTGTTATAGGTTGCATCATAACCCCGTAGGTTGATTTTATCGCCATAACCACCACCACCTTCGCCAGCACCAAAACTAATGCCTGGAGTTGTTGCAAGGGCTTGTTGTAGTGAAAGTAAGCCTTGATCTTTGAGTGCTTTTTCCGTGATGACCTGAACAGTTTTAGCGGTATCTAAAATGTTTTCTGTACGTTTAGTTGAAGATGTTTTTGCTGCTAAATATGCAGTATTTTGTTCTGCACGAGCTTGAATAGTAGGAAGTTGTACTGTTGTGTCTTCAGTTGCTGCAAAAGCTAGATTGGGTAAAGCAATTGCAAGTGCAACTGTTTTAACTTTTTTGTTTTTTACAGAGTATTTTTGAGCCATTTTTTGCGTCCATCGCAGGTTGTATCAAACTTACCCAATACTGCTCAGGAAACATCATGTCGCAATAATGGAGAAATTGTTAGGGTGTGTAACCAGTGTTGCGAATTCTAATGATAATTATTTTCATTAACAATAAATATAAATGATTATTCATACGGAAAAACTGTTTAATCTATTAAATATAATTAAAGAAAACTATAGGGGATATGATTGATGGGGTTTGATCATATTGCTGAAATTTAAAGTATTTTTACTTTTTGGTAAAAAGTAACTATTGGAAGTTATAGAATTATTTTTTAGTGAGGATTAACAACAATGAGATTTATCTTTAATAAAAGACACAACGAGCTAAATTATCGGTAAAAAATGGCCCCTATGAAAAGGAGCCATTTCACTTTAATTTTTAAAGTATTAACTATTAATATTTAAAGTTAATTGATAAAACAGCATTACGGCCTTCAGCTTCAGTTGCATAGTGAGATGCATAGGCTTTAGTAAAATAACGCTTGTCTGAAAGGTTGTTTACATTAAGCTGTAAATCAACATTTTTGTTAATGTTGTAACGAGCCATTGCATCATAACGTACATAGCCAGATACATACTTAGTATTTGCAGCATCACCATAGACTTTGTCCATACCTAATGCACCAGCACCAACAGTTAACTGTGGAAGCACTTGATACGTTGTCCAAAGTGTTGCAGAGTTTTTAGGTACGTTAGGAAGTTGTTTGCCTTTCGCAGGGTTAGGGTATGTACATGTCCCAGCACGATTACATGACGGGCCAGGGTTGGTCATTTCACTGTCTAGATAAGAGTATCCAGCCGTAATATCCCATTTGTCTGTAATTTTACCTGTAGCACTAAGCTCAATACCATCAACTTTACTTTCACCGCCGTTGGTGTAGGTACCAGCATCTAATTGGATACGAGTATTTTGTTTTTCTGTACGGAATACAGCAGCTGTTAAGTTTATGCGATCATTGAAAAGATCCCATTTAGTTCCAACTTCATACGTACGCGCTTCTTCTGGCTTTAAGTCCATATAAGCTTGTCCGATCGCTTCTGAACCATCACCACCATCAACACCCACTGGGTTAGCTGATGTTGCATAGCTTGCATAGATTGAACCATTTTTCATAGGTTTATATGTCAAACCAGCTTGGTAAGTAAAAAAGTCTTTATTATTTTCTAGTTTTGCGCCTGTTGCATTCGTCACTTGCTCAGTGTCAAATTTGTCCCAACGAACACCTAGATCAAGTAGCCATTGTGGATTAAATTCAATATTGTCAAGCAAATAAACTGATGTAACTTTTGTTGTAGTCGTGGTGGTATTACGATTGGCAACTGCAGAACCTAACCATTCTTCTTTCGAATTTGGATTTGTTAAAGACGTACACCACGCATCATTGATTTTACAATCGCTGTTGAAACCACCAGTTGTAGTACCTGTATAACCTGGATAAGTAGTTGTATAGCTGCCTTTATCTGATTTTTGATCACTATATTCTGCACCAACATTAAACTTATGCTTAATTGCACCAGTGTTAAATTTACCAGTCAATGCAAGTTGATCTGTGAAAATATCTGTGTCAGTAATACGTGAGTTAATACGACGCCAAACTTTATCATTTAGGACATTACCTTTTGAGTCATCTGGTTGAGTCCAAAGATAATCATTCGTTGACTTGTTATACACTGCAGTATTGGTAATGGTTAAATTGTCAGTTAAATCATGTTCTAATTTAATTGTACCAATTTGGTTTTCTTGTTTTTGAAAATCACGATCATGTAAACCATAGTAAATGCCTTGTTTAACATCTACAGGCTTACCAAAAGTTGCTTTTTTCGAAGCATCATAATTATATGGCACACCCGAATCAGGTGTATCGTCTGACTTTAAATAGTAATAACTTAACGTTGCACGAGTCGCTGTATCTAAGCCAAAAGTAATACTTGGTGCAATACCAGCACGTTTATATTCTGCGCCGTCATGTTGACCCGCTTTCTCATTTTGGTGTCCCATTACTGCAATACGAGCAGCAATCCCATTACCAAAATCTTTATTGCCATCTAGGGTAATACGTTGGTAGTTATCTGTACCACCCGCAACAGAACCCTCTAAAGCATCGCCTTTTTTAGCGACTTTAGAAATCATGTTTACACTACCACCAACCGAACCAACACCACCAAGTGAAGATGCTGACCCTTTAATAACTTCTACTTGTTCTACTGCAAACATTTCACGGTTTTGCGAAGTGGAATTACGCACACCATCCACAAACATAGAACTTTCAGAGTTATAACCACGAATAAATGGACGGTCACCATTTGGGTTGCCACCTTCACCAGCGCCAAGAGTAATTCCTGGAACTGTACGAAGTGCATCTGCCAGTGTTGTTACTTGAGTATCTTGAATCAGTTGTTTTGAAATAACAGATACAGATTTAGGTGTATCCAAAAGTGGCGCAACAAATTTTGTATTGGCAGACTGATCTACTTTTAAACCTTGTTCAGTCGTTGCTTGTGCTTTAATTGTTGGTAGTTTTGCGATTTCGTCTTGAGCGATGGCTGACGTTGCAATAACTGAAAGAGATGAAGCGATTGCTGTAGTAACAATCTTTTTGCGTGATTTGATAAAAGACATACTTAAACTCACTAAGAGTAGTGCAAATTTGTATGCGAATAATAATGATTCTTATTGTTTATTTCATCTGTTTGAAATTGAATTTGTCGATAGTTTTAAAAGTTTATGATGAGAAAATGAATTGAAAATGTATTGAATTTTCACTTAACTTTTTGAATTTTATCTATTTAGCTTTATTTTTGGATATTTCAAAATGTAAATAAATTTATTCTATTGTCACTAAAGTATTTGAATTTGGTAAATTTCTCAAAATATGCGGATTTCTGCCTTTTGACTACAAAGAAGGGGATTTGTTTAAAAAAGCGACATAATGGGGAAATCCGTGACCGAAATAAAATGATTTACACAGGTGTTTTGTATATATTCAAATGTTGTCATATAATGTGGCACTTTTTGAAAAACTGTAATTATTAAATTCTATCGAGGAAGCCATGCAAGTAACTTCTGAAGCGGTTTCGGGCGTTGCCCGTCGTTTAAATGTATCTGTACCGACGAGCCGTATTAACGAGCAGTTTGAAGCTCGCTTGAAACGCACTGCCAAAACTGTGAAGATCAACGGCTTCCGTCAAGGTAAAGTGCCAGTAAACGTTGTACGTCGTGAATACGGCGCTGGTATTTACCAAGAAGTTGTAAACGACATCATTCGTGACACAGTATTTGAAGCAATTCAACAAGAAAAAATCAACGCTGTTGGTATGCCAAACATCGACAAAGTTGAAAACAAAGATGATGCTTTAGTTTATCAAGCTACAGTTGAAGTTTATCCTGAAGTTGAAGCTAAATTTGAAGGTCTTGAAGTATCACGTAAATCATCTGAAGTAACAGATAAAGACGTTGATGCAATGCTTGAAAACCTTCAAAAGCAACGCGCTGAATGGACTGAAACTAAAGGCATGGCTAAAAAAGACATGCAAGTAACTTTCGATTTTGAAGGTACTGTTGATGGTGAGAAGTTTGAAGGCGGTGCTGCTGAAGACTTTAAACTTGTTTTAGGTTCTGGTCGTATGATCCCTGGCTTCGAAGACGGTATCGTTGGTATGAAGAAAGGCGAAGAGAAAGTGATTGATGTAACTTTCCCTGAAGATTACCAAGCTGAAAACTTAGCAGGTAAAGCGGCTCAATTCAAAATCACAGTTAAACTTGTTGAAAAACAAAAACTTCCTGAAATTGATGCTGAATTCCTTAAAATCTTCGGTTTAACTGAAGAAGAAGGCGTAGAGAAATTAAAAGCTGACGTTCGCAAAAACATGGAACGTGAAGTAAAAAATGGCCTACGTAACCAAGTAAAAGGTGCAACTTTTGATGCACTTGTTGCTGCAAATGACGTAGAAGTTCCTGAATCTATGTTGGCTCAAGAAATTGATCGTCAACGTCAACAAATGATTCAACAATTTACTCAGCAGTTTGGTGCTCAAGGTGCTAAAGCATTTGACAGCAGCATGCTTCCTGATGAATTGTTCAAAGAACAAGCTGAAAAAGCAGTTAAACTTGGTGTATTGGTAAGCAAAGTATTGGCTGATGCTAAACTTGAAGTAGACCAATCACGTGTTGATGCTTATATCGAAGATATGGCTTCTTCTTATGAAGATCCGACTGAAGTGATCGAATATTTCAAAACTGATAAGCAACAACGTGCTCAAATCGAAGGCGTAGTGTTAGAAGATCAAGTTGTTGATCATATCTTAGCTGCTGCTAAAGTAACTGATGAAGTTGTTAGCTATCAAGATTTGTTAAAAGAGCAACAAGCGCGCCAACAAGGCTAAGTTGTTTGATCTAAAAAAGGCGCTTTGGCGCCTTTTTTTATGAGCTTAAACATGGGTTTAATCATTCCATTCACAATACTTATGCAAAAAATATCTGATATTAAGTTGGGAATATTTTGCATTTTCAGCAATTATCCCTCATATTGTGAACATGAGTGAAGTAACAAGAATTCAGGAATAAATAACGTATGTATGTTCCATCAATTGAAAGCGCTTTGGTGCCAGTAGTCGTAGAACAATCTTCACGTGGTGAGCGTTCTTTCGATATTTTTTCACGTCTTTTACGTGAACGTGTGATTTTTTTAACTGGTGAAGTTGAAGACAACATGGCGAATCTTATTGTCGCGCAAATGCTGTTTTTAGAAGCTGAAAATCCAGATAAAGATATCCATTTATATATCAATTCACCTGGTGGTTCAGTGACTGCGGGTATGGCAATTTACGATACGATGCAATTTATTAAGCCTGATGTAGTGACCTATTGTATGGGGCAAGCTGCATCTATGGGGGCTTTCTTATTAAATGCTGGTGCAAAAGGTAAGCGTTATTGCTTGGAAAATGCGCGTGTGATGATTCACCAACCATTGGGTGGTTTCCGTGGTCAAGCATCGGATATTGAAATTCATGCACGTGAAATTTTATTCATCAAAGAACGTTTAAATCGTTTAATGGCTGAACATAGTGGTCAAGATTACGAAACTGTCGCTAAAGATACAGATCGTGATAATTTTATGACTGCACAGCAAGCAAAAGAATATGGTTTAGTGGATCAGGTATTAAGTAAACGACCTCAAGACTAAACATTTATAGATAAGATTTAAGAATTTGGAGTGAAAATGTCCGATCTTCCTCAAGGACAAAAGCATTGTTCATTTTGCGGTAAAACGCAGTCTGAAGTCGGTAAGCTGATTGCAGGCGAGGACGCATATATTTGTAATGAATGCGTGGATGTGTGCTTAGACTTAGTGCAAACGAGTCAACAGGTGGAAACAGGCGATTGGGCAACACGTCCATTGCCAAAACCACATGAAATTCGTGCGGCTTTGGACCAGTATGTAATTGGTCAAGACACAGCAAAGAAAACACTTTCAGTTGCAGTGTATAACCATTACAAACGTTTAAAAGTATCTCAGACAGGGCATAAGCCTAAAGATGCAGTTGAAATTGCTAAAAGTAATATTTTGCTGATTGGACCGACAGGTTCAGGTAAAACATTGCTAGCACAAACACTTGCACGTTTGCTTGATGTACCTTTTGCAATGGCTGATGCAACAACTTTGACCGAAGCTGGTTATGTTGGTGAAGATGTTGAAAACATTATTCAGAAACTTTTGCAAAAAGCGGATTACGATGTAGAAAAAGCACAAAAGGGTATTATCTACATTGATGAAATTGACAAGATTACCCGTAAATCTGAAAACCCTTCGATTACACGTGATGTGTCTGGCGAGGGCGTGCAACAAGCATTGTTGAAAATGATTGAAGGTACGGTTGCGTCAATTCCGCCTCAAGGTGGACGTAAACATCCACAGCAAGAGTTTATTCAAGTCGATACTGCAAATATCTTGTTTATCTGCGGTGGTGCATTCTCTGGTCTTGAAAAAGTTGTGCAACAACGTCAAGAAAAAGGTGGCATTGGTTTCACAGCAGATGTAAAGAATAAAGACGATAGTAAGAAAGTATCTGAATTATTCCGTCAAGTTGAAGCAGCAGATTTGGTGAAATTTGGTTTAATTCCTGAGTTTATTGGTCGTTTACCTGTGATTGCGACACTTGAAGAACTTGATCAAGACGCCTTGATGCAGATTTTAACTGAACCAAAAAATGCATTAACGCGTCAGTATCAATATCTCTTTGAGATGGAAAATGTAGACCTTCTTTTTGAAGATTCTGCTTTACGTGCGATCGCGAAAAAGGCGTTAGAACGTAATACAGGTGCGCGTGGTCTGCGTTCTATTTTGGAAAATGTATTGCTTGAAACGATGTATGACTTACCACGCCGTTCAGACGTTGGTACTGTGATTATCAATGAAGCTGTTATCAACGATAAAGCTGAGCCAGAGTTTAAGCCTGAACGTCAACCCAAGCATGAAAATACTGAAGTTGAAAAAGTAGACTTGAAGGTGCTTGATACAAAGTCAGCTTAAAAGCTGGGTTCCGATTCATCCTCAGTGCAATTCATCTGAAACGTGCAACTAGCTTGACTATTTGCACGTTTTTTATTTTTAAATGGTCATTGAAATGTTAAGCTGGCTGTAGACAATAGGGTTTATTAAAAACGAAAATAAAAAATACGCGGTGAGGGAAAATCATGCGTTACATCGGTCTAGTCGTTTTGATCAGTTGTGGGTTGGCAGCTTGTCAAAGTCATCAATCTGTTGAACAGCAACCAGCAAAAGTTGTCTCAACTTTAGAGCCAATCGATTTCAAAAAAGAAGATTCGTTGGTTCATGAAAAGCTGGAACAATATAAAGTTGCATCATTTTCTACAGGGTCTTGGGTCAATCAAAAACCGGGGCAATATTTTAAGCTGGTTAAACCTCAGAATCCTCAAGCTGCAATTGTGTATTTTTATCGACCTGATAGTCGTTGGAATAGACAAGAAATTATTCCAAACAATTTTTTTCTGAATGGTAAGAAAATTCCAAGCTTGATCAGTAATCATTACTACTGGATTGAACTGGCTGAGGGGGATTATAAGTTAAGTCTCAGTCGTCCATTAACTGTTTTTCATTTCCAGAAACCCAAAGTTGCTTACTTCTCAGTGGAAGCTGGCGGGCAGTATTTTGTCAAATATGAAGAAGAAAAGTTTCGCGGTGGGCCAAATGGTGAAGCTGGGTTATTGCGTGTAGGGCCTTTAATGCAAATGCCTACCCGACAAGGACTAAAAGAAATTTCAATGACTCAATTGAAGACACCTGGTCTTAATTTTGTCGCAGAAATGACTGCGGATGGACGATTGATCAAACCTAAAGAAAAAATCAAAGGTGAGCCATACAAAGTGAGTGATGACGTACATTTGGGGCAGCAGTTTAAACTTTGGAATCCAATGACTTGGTAATCTATCGCTAGATGCTGCTTGATATAGAAAAGAGAGCGAAGCTCTCTTTTCTTATTTGTTTTATTGAGTATTTGCAGACTTTTTTAAAGCATCTAATTTTTTAGTTACTTCTTTAAAATCTTCAGATGCATTTTGTACACTTTTAATCAGTTGGCTGTTCATGACTTTCATGGTTTCTTGAGCAACTTGAGGTGTTTTTTTCAAAATTGACTGTCCAATAGCACTTGAATAAAAATCAATTTGAGCTTGAACTTCTTCAGCACTGTATATGTCTTTATAAATCTTAAGATAAACGGGTTTGATTTGATCCCAAGCAACAGTTTTTTTACTTTGCTCATACATTTTGTCAGCAAGTTCATTGGCGACAATTTGTTCTTGTGGATTGAGCTGATCTTTTTTGACCGTCATTTGAATGATTTGATAAGCCTGTTGATCTAGCTGAGGACGGATCTGTTGTAATGTTTCTTGCAGCAGTTCATCAATATTCATGACTTTCAATAATTGTTGAACTTGTTGATCTGAAGCGGGCGCTGCAAAAGCAAAATTTGTGGTGATACATGCGCTTGCAAGTAGTAAGTGTTGGAATAATTTCATAAAATACCTATAGGATCCTGCTGTAATTAACATCATAAAATGATTGAGTGAAAGCTTAATCAACCTGAAGAATTGGCTTTAAAATCGTTTCCATTTTTTCCTTCAATGCTTTTTGATTTTCTACTTTCATCATTTTTTCTTGAGAAAACGTTGTGGTTTCTTGCATGACTTCTGTCATCAGGGTGTTCATCTTTTTATTGATAGATTGTCCAATCGGTGTACTTAAAAAAGCGATATTGGCTTGAACTTCTTCTTCTGTAAAGGTCTTTTTAAATAATGATTTAAACATGTTGAGATATTCGGGGTCAGTTACCAGCTGTTGTTGAAGATCACTATACAGCGCACTAATTTGTAGTGCTGCATTTTGTTGATCGATATTCAATGTTTGAGCACCCGTCACTTGGCGGACAAGTGCTTCTGCTTGATCGTCAAAGTAAGGTTGCATATCGCGGGTACTTTGTTTGAAAATCTCTGAGATATTGGAAAGTTGCATCAACTTGTCGACACTTTTATCTGTTGCTGGAGATGCAAAACTTGACACTGTGATGCAGCATAAACTTAAAGTTAAAACGAACTGCTTAATTTTCATAGGTTTTCCTTTATTTATTTTCATCTAAATGATGCAGTTGCTGAATAATTTCTCCAATTTTATTGCGATATTGTTGGATAAATTGAGGGTCATTGACTGCCTTATGAATAGCAGCATTGCTTTCTATGAATATTTCTGTGTCAATATTGGCAAGTTTTGTGTACAGCTCTTGGCTCAACCTTTTATCACGCTGATAGAGCATTTCAATTTCTTGAGAACTTAACGATTCTAAAAGAATTTGTTTGGTTTGAGCGATAAATTGTGGATCTCGGAGAATATTTTCTGGTATTGCCTGATAAATTTCTACAATTTGAGGGATGATTTGTTTTTCTTCATCAGTGAGTTCTATTGTACTTAATCCGTTTTTGATTAAATCTTCTGCTTGATTTTGATAAATCCTTTTTGCACTTTCATTGTATTGTAGGCGCCATATCTGATTGATAATAATACCTTGCGCTAGTCGGTCAACGACGTCACTATCTGTGTTTGAAGCAAAACTTTGAATAGAGATCAAGCATACAAATAACCCAGGAAAAAAAATATATTTTATAAAGTTCATGATCTGACTCAAAATAAAAAGCACTCTAATCATAGAGTGCTTTTTAAGTGATGCTCAAGCTTAATCTAAGCTTTAGATCAGATTATTGTGCAACAGCATCAACCACTGGGATTTTACCAATTTTGGCTTGCCAGATTTTAGGTGCAGTCGCATGAATAGAAGTACCATTGACATCAACTGCAACAGATACAGGCATGTCTTGTACTTTAAATTTGTAAATAGCTTCCATACCTAAGTCAGCAAATGCAACAACTTCTGCTTCACGAATGGCTTTAGATACTAAATAAGCAGCACCACCAACAGCCATCAAATAAGTCGCCTTATTATCTTTGATCGCTTCAACAGCAGCAGGACCACGATCCGCTTTACCAATCATACCGAACAAGCCAGTCGCTTCAAGCACTTGACGTGTGAACTTATCCATACGAGTTGCTGTTGTTGGGCCAGCAGGGCCTACCACTTCATCGCCTACAGGGTCTACAGGTCCTACGTAGTAAATGAATTTACCTTTAAGATCTACAGGTAACTGTTCGCCTTTATTCAACATATCAACCATGCGTTTATGCGCGGCATCACGACCTGTATAGATAGTACCGTTTAATAATAAAGTATCGCCCGGTTGCCATGAGTTCATTTCATCCTGTGTGATATTGTCTAAGTCAACACGTTTAGATGTTGAGGTATCCCAAGTCACTTCAGGGTAATCAGAAAGTAAAGGCGCTTGAATATGTGCAATACCTGAACCGTCTAACTGGAAATGAGCGTGACGTGTTGCAGCACAGTTTGGAATCATACCCACTGGTTTACCAGCAGCATGACAAGGGTAGTCTTTGATCTTGATATCAAGCACTGTGGTTAAACCACCAAGGCCTTGTGCACCGATACCCAATGCATTTACTTTTTCAAAGATTTCAATACGCAGTTCTTCGATTTGGTTCTGAGGACCACGACGAAGTAACTCGTCCATATTGATTTCTTCCATGAGCGATTCTTTTGCAAGCATCATGGCTTTTTCAGCAGTACCACCAATACCAATACCGAGCATACCAGGAGGGCACCAACCCGCACCCATCGTTGGTACAGTTTTAAGTACCCAATCTACGATCGAATCAGAAGGGTTAAGCATTGCCAGTTTAGATTTATTCTCTGAACCACCACCTTTCGCTGCAACAGTAATATCGACTTTATTGCCTGGAACGAGTTTGTAGTGAATTACAGCAGGTGTATTGTCTTTAGTATTTTTACGACCAAAAGCAGGATCTGCTAAAACTGAAGCGCGGAGTACGTTGGAGTTTTCTAAGTAACCTTGGCGGACACCTTCGTTGATTGCATCATCTAAGCTCATGGTTAAATCAAATTTAACATCTAAGCCCACGTCAACAAATACGTTAACAATACCAGTATCTTGACAGATTGGACGATGACCTTCTGCACACATACGTGAATTAATTAAGATTTGTGCAATAGCATCCTTTGCAGCTTGGTTCTCTTCACGATCATAAGCACGGCTCATCGCTTGGATAAAGTCTTGTGGATGATAGTACGAAATGAACTGAAGCGCGTCCTTGACCGATGTGATCAAGTCATCTTGTTTGATAATAGTTGTCATATCAAAAATCTCTTGAGCGGGCTGTTAGCTAGCGGGCTAAATTATACGTGATATTGCTTGTTTTGTGGTGGCTTAGATCTAATTTCAGCCTAAAGTTTTATGATTTTATTTGAGAAACTCAGCTTATATTTTGGTTGATCAAGTCAACTTTTCTACTTTATATATATTCAACCTGTCAAAAAACTTAGATACATAAATATATTTCTCTTAATTAGTATTGTTAATTACATCAATTGAATGGAAAAATAAATTGTTTGATTATAAAAAAGCTTGCAATGCCACACCTTACATTCAACGTTTAAATGCCTTTGCGTAGGTGATGCCTCACTTGTCGTAGGGGATGTCAAACCTTGCGCTGCAAACAAAGCCGTGCTTTGTTTTTGCTCATGGGTGAGGGGTACGTCCTGTATCCCCGCCCACGGCGACATCCATGTCGTCCCACGCTAGGATAACTATCTAGAATTCAAAAATACAAAAACTTATTCATTGCCAAAACTTCTAAAGTTCATACAAAAACAGGGTAATTCTCCCTTAAAATAATTGAACTTAAAAGGAGACAATCGAATAATCTTATTGAAATAAATTTCAGATTTTACAGGGTAAAAAGCTCAATACTCTTTGAAGTCGGAAGCTTGGGCTGAATAACAACAATATGGAAAACTATACACATCTTGCGGAAAATATTATTGAAATTTTAAAAAAATGCCCGTGCATGGACTGATTTACGTGGGGAATTTCTTTATGAAAAAGCGTGGTTGGATCGCTTTTTAACTTTAATTCCAGCTCACTCTCATATTCTGGATTTGGGCTGTGGTTCAGCAAAGCCCATTACTGCTTATTTGATTGAGCAAGCGAATACAGTGACAGGTGTTGATAGTTCTGATGTGATGATTGAAATGGCGAAACAGAATTTTCCTGAGCACACTTGGATTTTAGCTGATATGCGAACAGTAAATTTAGATCGCAAGTTTGATGCAATACTTGCTTGGGATAGTTTTTTCATCTTACACCACAAGATCAGAGAAATATGTTTGAAATTTTTAATCAATATACAAAAGCTGGTGCTACTTTAATGTTTAGCAGTGGACCATCCCAAGGGGAGGCGATTGGAGAGATGTTTGGTGATGCTCTGTATCATGCGAGCTTATCATCGGCTGAGTACCACGAACTATTTAAAAAGTATAATTTTGCAGTGATAGCGATGATTGCAGAAGACCGTAATTGTACAGGACATACTGTTTGGTTAGCCAAGCGAATATAAAATACCTAGATGAAAATAAATTAAGCAATAAATTAAAAATATCTAAAAATTTTAAGATTCTCAAATTAAGAGACTCATCTATTTTAATTGTGAGTATTAAAGTTATTTTTTAGTTAAATTTCTAAATAAGAAAAAAAAGCCTATCTCCTTTAATATACTTTTCACGTTTATTTTATTTACCTATGATTATTTTGTAGTTAAATTAGCATGTTATTGTAAATTTTGGTGAGAAATTGTATTATAATGATAACTATTCTCATTATGTTTTCGGTGTAATCATGCCTTTTGTTAAAAAAAGCTTAACTTTAATGATGCTGTCGACGGGAGGACTTTTCGTTTCCTCTCTAACATTTGCAAATACAGATAGCAGTGAAGAACAGAAAAAAAGTACAGCAACGCTTCCCACGATTGTAATTGAAGCAATGAATGATGGTGACCCAATAAAAACATATGTGGACTATAAACAAGCCAATGTTACGAGAAATGGTTTAGATAAAAAAGATATACCGCAAACGATTGATACAATTGATGTTTCTAAATATAAGCTATATGGTGCAAATGATTTGAGTGTCATGCTACAAGGCACACCAGGCGTTTCAACCAGTTACGATATGCGTGGTGATGGTATTATGCTGCGTGGGTTTAGTGCGGATTCTGGGGATATCTATCGTGATGGTGTGCGTGAAAGTGGACAAATACGTCGCAGTACCGCCAATGTTGAACGAATTGAAATTTTAAAAGGTCCTGCATCTGTATTATATGGCCGTAGTGGCGGCGGTGGTGTGATCAATATGGTCACCAAATATGCAAATTTTGACTCGGGAAGCTCAGTTGGGGCATACGTGGGTTCTTATGACAATGTTGGCGGAACGCTTGATATTAATAAAGTACTTAATGATAACTGGGCTGTACGTTTGGTTGGTGAAAAGTCAGATACCAATAGTTTCCGTTCAGAAATTGGCGCCAATGAGGAAATGATTTCTCCAAGTGTGACTTATCGTAGTGATGATGAAAAGCTACTTTGGACAACGGAATTTACTTACGACAATATAAATCGAGTTCCTGATCGTGGGCCTGCTTATGATAATTTGCCTGCAGGAACTTCAATTAAGATGGGGTTTGCTCAACCTGGTGATTATGTAGAAGATATTCTTCAAACAATGCGTACAGATGTTAAATATGAATTTGCACCAAATTGGAAATTTCATTGGGGCTTAAGCCATCGTGAATCGGAACAAAATTTTGATCATTTTTATTTAGGCTCTATGTGTACTGCTGACGTGAAGCCAACGAATACAAATAAAGGGTGTTATAAAGGTTATATCAATCAAATTTATTATTGGCAACAGACAACCAATAAAACCACAACCAATACTTGGGATATAACTGGTGAGTTTAATACTGGGACAATTAAACATAATATTCTAGTCGGTACAGACTGGTCTTATGAGCAGAGAGAACCCTTACTATCAAGTAAAAACAAGGATGGCTCATTGATTTATGGGTTTGTTAATCCATTAACAGGTGATCGTTTTAGTAACCGTGGTACAGGGCATATTACTACCTCGCATAATTATAATGAAGGAACAAATTATGCGCTTTTCCTTCAAGATCTTATTAGCTTCAATGATCAGTTTAAAATGATGTTAGGCGGGCGATATGATTACTATGAATCAAAAACCACAAATAAATTAGAGAGTTCAACCTCATATCGACAATCACGCGAAGTTAAAGACGAGACATTTAGTCCAAATGTAGGTTTTGTATGGCAACCCGTCCCTGAGCAAAGTCTATATGCATCTTATAGTCGAAGTTTTTCACCCTTTGGTGGTAATATGGGCGTCAATGTTATAAATGCAACTGATGACCTAAGCGCATTTAATTATGAGCCACAATATCTTGATCAATATGAAGTGGGTATCAAAAGTGATTGGCTAGATTCTAAGCTAAACACCCAACTATCTGTATTCAATATTAAAAAACATAATATTCGAGCGCGTAAAGATCCAGATGATAATAACTCGCCTTATGTTGTTATTGGTGAAAATGAATCTAAAGGATTAGAGTTTAGTTTTATTGGTCAGGCACTGAATAATATTTATGTTCGAGGTGGCTATGGTTATACAGATGCCAAAATTACTAAACATGATGTAAGACCTGAATTAGTTGATAATAATTTACGCAATGTGTCCAAGCATACAGGCAATTTATTTGTACGTTATCTTCCTACCGAAAAAATTTATGGCGAGGTTGGTGCAACCTATATGGGGGATTATTATACTTCTGATGAAAATACCATCAAAATGCCAGATTGGACTCGTGTAGATGCTGCAATTGGTTATAAAGACGATAAATGGGGCGCGACGATTGCTGTAAATAATTTAACGGATAAAGAATATTGGCGTTCAAATGCAATGCCAGGGACTCCTCGAAATTATTTATTCCGTTTAAACTATTTCTTCTAAACTTTAATCTCATCGGAAAAGAGGTTGCCTGATTACCATGATAGCAATCTAATCGTTTGGTCAGATGAAAGCATGATGCATGCGTTTATAGTAAGTCGATAATAAAAACCACCCAATTGATTTGGGTGGTTTTTATTATTAGTAGAGAATTAATGTGTAGTTTGTTGTTCTGACTGAATCGCTGTCAATGCAATGGTAAACACAATATCATCCACCAATGCTCCACGAGACAAATCATTTACAGGTTTATTTAAACCTTGCAGCATTGGACCAACACTGACGACATTGGCAGAGCGTTGAACCGCTTTATAAGTCGTATTGCCCGTATTGAGATCAGGGAAGATAAAGACATTGGCACGACCTGCAACTTGAGAGTCAGGGGCTTTAGAACGGCCAACACTTTCAACGGATGCAGCATCGTATTGCAAAGGGCCATCAATCAATAAATCTGGACGACGTTGTTTGGCAATTTCAGTGGCTTTAGCTACTTTTTCGACTTCTGCACCTGCACCTGAGGTTCCTGTTGAATAAGAAATCATGGCAATACGTGGGTCAATACCAAATGCTTTTGCTGAGTCTGCGGATTGAATTGCAATCTCTGCCAATTGCTCAGCATCTGGATCGGGGTTGATTGCACAATCACCGTATACATAAACCTCATCTGGCAACAGCATAAAGAAGATTGAAGAAACCAATGAGTACTCTGGTGCGGTTTTGATCAGCTGGAATGCAGGGCGCACCGTATTGGCGGTAGTATGTACAGCACCAGAAACCAGTCCATCGACTTGATCAAGTGCCAGCATCATCGTACCAAGGACCACAGTATCTTGCAGTTGCTCACGTGCTTGTAATTCGTTGAGTTTGCCTTTACGTAATTCAACCATTTGCGTCACGTAGTTTTCACGGATCAGATCTGGATCAATAATCTCTAAATCCACAGGAAGTTCGATATTACGTGCTTTGGCGACTTCAAGTACCGCTTCAGGTTTTGCTAACAATACACATTGCGCAATACCGCGTGATTGACAGATCGCTGCGGCTTGAATAGTACGAGGTTCATCGCCTTCGGGCAGTACAATACGTTTTTTTGCAGCAATTGATTTTTGTACCAATTCATGACGGAATGCGGAAGGGGATAAACGAGGTTTATAGTCACCGTTCAACATCTGGGTCAGCCATGCTGGATCAATATGGCTTGAAACGAAACGGGTCACTTGATCTGCGCGTTCGGTATCATCCACAGGAATTTCATTGCTTAAATTGGCAAGCTGCTGTGCTGTTTCAAAGGTACTGAGTGGTGTATGTAAAATAGGTAGACCATTTTTAATTGCAGACTGGCAGAATTCTAAAACCAATGGATTTGGCTCATGATGTTCAGTTAAAACTAAACCTGCGAGTGGAATGCCATTACTGGTGGCTAAACTGCTCGCCAATAGCACATCAATACGATCAGAAGCACTGATAATCAGTTCGCCTGCAACGAATTTTTGTAGCTCATGTTCAATATTTGAAGCAATTAAGCTACTGTGCAACACACGACGTGTGTTAGCTTTGCCCTGATTAATCCATGTGGCTTGAATTTGTTTAGCTAGGTCTGAGATACGTGGCACACTTAAGGTATCACTGAATGGAACTAAGCCAATAATTGGGAATGCTGCTGAACCAATGTGTGCATAAGTTTTTTGAATTTCAGTTTTAAATTTTTCAGTATCTGCAACTAAACGTAAACTTGGATCAATGGTTACTGGAATTTGTGCAGATTCAGCAGGTAGACCACGAGTACGCATAAACAATACGCCCGCATTACGCGATGATGATGCTCCACCAAAATTACGTACTTGTGCTTCAACTTTTTCAGCAGTTTGTTCTGGTTTTTCGATATTGGCATTGCTGACGAAGATGACTTTGGCATCTAAAGCTTGCGCTAAAGAGGCATTTAAATCACTGGCAAAAGCATCACGAGCAGTTGGTACTAAGCCCTCTACAATCACAATGTCATGGGACTTTGCAATTTGGCGTTGTAAGCTGACCGCTTCTTCAAGGAGTTCATCTGTTTCACCATCATTGAGCTGTTGTGTGATTTTTACATAAGCTATTGGTTCAACTGTATCTAATTTTGAAATATGACGGTAAAGCGCAGTTGTGCGATCTGGTTCAGTGATTAATTCTTGTGAAAATGGTTTTAAAAAACCGGCTTTAACACCGTGGCATTCCAATGCATAGACCAAACCTAAACACGCCGACGTTAAGCCAACGCCTTCCCCAGTCGGAACCAATAAAATTGTTTTCATAGACGATTCTTTAATCAGTAAATAGTGTGAATTCATGGATAAATTGAAGATGAATATCTCCAATCATCTACAAGACTGGTTTATATATTTATGCCAGCTTAAACGATTACAAAATAGCTTTATATCAAAAATCTGATTAAGATCATTATAAATAATGATCTTGAGTATGCTGCTATTTCAACATGTACACGCAAAGCTCGTACAAGACTTACGACAGCTTAAGCTGTCGCAATATCAGATTCAGGCTTTTTTGCAGCCTGTTGTACCTCGTGTTCTACAACATGAACCGTTTCTTTAGCGATTCGACCTTCTTCATCGGTTGGAATTACCCAAATTTGAGGGCCTGTTCCTGCATCAATTCGACCTTCTGTTCCACGTTTTAAACCATCATTCTGTTCTTTGCTAAGGTTGAAACCGAAGTGAGGTAAGTAAGCAACAGTTTTTTCACGAATGTAGGCAGAGTTTTCGCCAATACCACCAGTAAAGAACAAACCATCGATACGTGGTAAGCCACAGCTTAATGCAGCCAGAGATTTGGCTAAACGATAACAGAATACTTCAATCGCTAAAGTTGCATCTTCATTGCCTTGTTCTGAGGCATCAATCAAGGTACGCATATCATTTGAAAGATCAGATAGGCCTAGTAAACCTGATTCGCTGTTTAGCATTTTATCAATTTTATAGATATCCCAACCTAAGTTTGAAGCAAGGAAGCTATGAATGCTAGGATCAACATCACCACTACGTGTGCCCATCACCACGCCTTCGAGCGGGGTAAGTCCCATGGATGTATCGACACTTTGACCGTTCCAGATTGCGCAAGTTGAGCTACCGTTGCCTAAGTGTGCTGTTAACCAACCGCCATGTTTGTAGCTACCCGCAAGTTCAGAACCACGTTCAGAAACATACGCATGACTGGTACCATGGAAACCATAACGACGAACATTGTGTTGTGTATAAAGAAACTTTGGTAAAGCATAACGATATACATGTGCAGGCATGGTTTGATGGAATGCTGTATCAAATACTGCAACCTGTGGTAATTCAGGGAATAGGCGCATTGTCGCATCAATACCGACTAAATGAGCAGGATTATGCAGCGGTGCAAGCGGTGTTGCTTCACGAATTTTTTCTACAATTTCAGGTGTCAATAATTCCGCTTTGGTTAAGGTACCCCCGTGAACGACACGGTGTCCAATGGCTTGAGGCTTATATTGTGATAAGCGACCTAAGATAGTTTCTAAAGCTTTTTCATGGTCTGCATAAGGAATTGACAGTTCAAGAGGCTGATTACCCGCCGTGATTCCTTTAATACGTGCATCAGCAGAACCTAGGTTTTCTGCTAAACCAAAGATTCGATCTTCACGACGTTCAGAAACAAGCGCATATTTGATTGATGAAGATCCGCAGTTAATTACTAATACTGATGTAGACACGTTTGAATACCCGAAATTATAATTTAAAAAAGTCATCCTGATTGATCTGATTATGCTTGTTTATATAGGGCAAATTAGATCGGCAGTCATGTTGTACCATGTGTAGTTTTTTTGTCCTAGATAGACTTTAGGTGATTAGACTTTTGGACTATCGACCTGATATTGATTAATAATTAATATTTATCAATTGATTGTTAAAAATTATCACTCATTGCCGTTTTTATCTATCTGCATTATATAGTTTCTTGTAAATAATCTTGTCCTATAAAAATGATGTTGTTTTGGTGTTTTAAAATTTAATTAATTGTTTTTTATAAAAAATTTTAATTTAGTTATATTTTAACGATGTATTAAAAGTAAAAAACTCAGCATTTATTGTTAAGATAAATGCTGAGTCGAGTTATTCATGCTTGGAATTAATGACGAATCTGACCATCTCCCAAAACAATCCATTTTTGAGAGGTTAATCCTTCAAGACCAACTGGACCACGGGCATGAATTTTATCTGTAGAAATCCCAATTTCAGCACCTAAGCCATATTCAAAACCATCAGCAAAACGAGTCGAAGCATTGACCATGACCGAACTTGAATCTACGCGTGTCAAGAATTGACGCGCTAAGCTAAAGTTCTCGGTGATGATTGCATCAGTATGATGTGAACCATACTTGTTAATATGTTGAATGGCTTCCTCAATCCCTGTCACAATTTTCACTGCTAAGATTGGGCCTAGATATTCTTCATACCAATCCTCTTCACTTGCTGGTTTTACAGCGTTGCCTAAGATTTTTTGAACATTTCTACAACCACGTAATTCAACGTTTTTTTCTGCATAAAGCTCGGCGATACGTGGTAAAAACTCCTCAGCGATTTTTTCATCAACCAAGAGAGTTTCCATTGCATTACATACACCATAACGATGTGTTTTGGAGTTTAATGCGATAGGAAGTGCTTTATGTAGATCAGCTTGAGCTTCAACAAAAACATGGCAATTTCCATCGAGGTGTTTAATCACTGGGATGGTTGCCTCATTGGTGATGCGTTCAATCAAGCTTTTACCACCACGAGGTACAATCACATCAACATATTCAGACATGGTAATTAATTGGCCCACGGCTGCACGGTCAGTGGTGTTTATCACTTGTACACAAGTTTCAGGTAAGCCTGCTGCTTTTAAACCATGTTGGATGGCTTCAGCAATTGCTTGATTTGAATTCAATGCTTCAGAGCCACCACGTAAAATGATGGCATTGCCAGATTTTAACGCAAGTGAGGCAGCTTCAAGGGTAACGTTTGGGCGTGATTCATAAATCATGCCGACCACACCTAAAGGCACGCGCATTTTACCAATCTGAATACCTGTTGGGCGGAAAGCAAGATCCGTGATTTCACCAATCGGATCGACAAGACCAATGACATCTTTTAAGCCTTGTAACATTTCTTTAAAGCGTGTGGGGTTGAGTTCTAAACGATCAAGTAAAGCACTATCCAATTGATTGTCACGACCTTTGCTCATGTCAATTTGGTTGGCGGCCAAGATTTGCGGTTGACTATTTTCCAAAGCAGTATAAATCGCAGATAAGGCATTATTTTTTGCAAGTGTAGTTGCGCCTGCCAAAACACTAGCGGCTTGGCGTGCTTGCTTCCCTACAGTTTGCATATACTGTTCAATTGAGTCTTGCATAGCAGTTTATTTGATCATTAAAAATTTCCCTTTGATAGTAGCAGTCTAAGTAAAGCCAAGGAAGTATTTCACTGAAATAAACTTATTTTGTGTTGCCAGAACTCAGAATATTTTGCAAAGTCTTTTGCCATTTAAACTGGATAAACGGTCAATTTAGCGATTGCGTATAAATCACACATCTGTAAGAATGAAACAATAAGGACATTGAAGTGATACAGAATTTATACGTATCACGAATTTGAAAGAATAATGCGGGTCAAAATCTTGCATATTAAAAGAATAAAGCAAGGATGGAGGAAGGATATGAATTCCATTATCCAAATGGACACAGAATCACACCAATCTTTATCAAGCTTTGGTTTTTTCGACATATACCACAAAAATAGTTTTAAGCAGGAACCAAGAACAACTTGGATTGATGGCTGGAAAATTGAGTATATGGCGATCGCAGATCCACGAACAATTCACAATACCCCTATTGTGATTGTGGGTGGAGCATTCCAAAACTTTAACTCATATAAATATTGTGTCGAGCAGTTTTTTGAAAGTGGCCCAGTCATTCTGATTGATTTGCCCTCAATGGGCGCCAATCAACAAATCACCAATATCGATTCTGGCTTATCAGCAGGTACATTAGAGTTACCAGATCTTTCTCGTATGTTGGGACAGTGGCTTGATATTGTCGCGATTGAAAAGGTTGCCGTGGTGGGGATATCTTTAGGTTCTGTGATTGCTTCATTTTTTGTTGATCAACGTCCAGAATTGGTCGAGAAAATGATCCTGATGGGCGTCATGCAAGAAACGCGTAAAAGCTGGCGGATGCTGTTAGAAGAATCATTGATGCTGATGAAAGAACAACGTATGGGGGAGTTTGGTCAAGCGGTCATTTTGTATTTAGTCAATCATGCTAAATTAGACAAAACCCGAATGTCGCCTACAGCAAAAAGATTGTTCTTTAAGCAAATGGCTGAGTTTTCTCATACAGAACAAGAACGTTATGAAATCAATTGTAATCGCTTATTGCGGTTAAACCATGTGCCGGTCCCTCAAGTCAATACGCTGGTGGCATGTGGTCAATACGACAGTTTTACCTTACCCCATGAAAATGCAAACTTTGCTTTGCAATGTCCAGACATGCAGTTTGCAATGATTGCCAATGCAGATCATGTTCCACAATTACAGCGTCGTAAAGAAACCATGACCTTATTCACTACTTATTTAAAAGGTGATTCTATTCAAGGGCTAGATGGGATTGTTAATTTCACACGGGAACAAATGCAACATATCGAGCGCCGTGGAGAACAACGTATTCAAGTGCTTGATCCGCATCGCCAGTTGAGCCACCGCCATTCAAATAGAGTGATACAGGTAGATGTGATTGATTTAAATTATTTTGGTCTATTGATAAGCCTTGATCATCAACAGGATTTAGCTTTTGTCAATGAACATACCCGTGATTTGGCTTTAAACTTAAGTGATGATGAAGGTGAGTTTGCGATTGAATGTTTGATTTTTGAAACATCTGAATTTGGTGTTCGCGCTCTATTTAAGCATGGTAGCTTTGAAAATGCAGATCGCTTATTACGCTTTATCGCGCGCCAAACTCAAACAGTACCGGTGTGTATTGAACAAGAAAATGCTGTAGCTTTAAGGTAGTCAGGGTTTGTTCTGTTAAAAAACCAGTCTTTTTCACTGGTTTTTTATAGTTAGGAGTTCAAGTCTCGATCATAGCAACAAATGATTGCTTTATCGTTGTGCATCAATCATCCACACCAAATCACCTAGATGTTCTTCAGCATCGTGTTCAATTGAATTTTTATTAAAATAGGAACTAGGCTGGATTACTTCAACTTTTTGAAAACCAGCTTGATAGATAAAATTTTTCACTTGTTCTGGATTGATAAAGTGAAAGGTAAAAGCACTTCGAGACATGATTTTTAATAGCTTGCTACTATTCCAAATCACTTTAGCCAGTTTGTTTTTTACAGGTTCAGGATAGAGGTCTGTGAGATAATGTAAGCTCTTGAAGTCTTGTCCGTACTGGGAAATCGATTGAATCAATTGTTGTAAAAGTGCTTTGGTAAAGTAGTTAATTAAACCTTCACTGATCACAACGAGCGGTCGTTGGGGATCAAATACGTCAAAGGCTTTTTTAAAATCGTCTGTAAATAAATCTACAGACAATACATCTGGGCTCGCGTTATCAATTTGCTTAAGCGCTGCTTGCTTAGTTTTTGCCATATCGGGCAAATCTAATTCACGATAATCAATCGTGGGATAATGTTGCCTAAACCACCAACCTCTTGGTGATAGTCCTGCGGCTATTTCTAATACTTGTAAGTCAGGAGACTGTTCGATCAGTTTAGCTAAGCGCTCATCTAACATAGTATGACGTTGTTTGAGTGTGGTACGCATACTGCCGCCTACATATTTTTCTCCCCAACTTTCTATTGGATGGGCAATCATCGCTAAAGTTTTACCCTTTGATGTAGCAAATAATGGATGAGAAATTCCCATTTTATACCAAATATAGCCTGTGTAATGGGCTGTAAATGAGATATGGCGGTGCTTTGAAAGTTGTTGGTCTGACATAGTTATCCTTAACTTATATTTTTTCTAATTCGATGATTATGAAAACAATTAAAAAGAAGACTAAAATTTAATTTTACTCAGTTCTTCTTTTTTATCCTTCCCAATGCACTATTTAGAGATATGCATTTTAAGCTTTTTTAAACTGTTAAAAAGCTTAAAATTTTCTCTTTCTTTTTATAAAAAGAAAGAGATGTTAATTTTTCTAGATCAACATCATATAGATGTGTTTCTATTCTTTTTAAAGTGAATTTTTAAATTCTTCAATGACTCTTTTGACAGTTTGCCATTCATTTCCAAGCTCAAATTTTTCACCAATGGTGATATCTGGAATTTTGCCACGCATACGTTCTAAACGTGCTTGATTTGGTAATGGTAGATTGTTAATTCCAGCCAATGCAATACATGCTGATTCACGATTATTACACACCAAGCCCATATCGCAACCAGCTTCGAGAGCAGCTCGGATACGTGCGTCTGCTCCGCCTGCGACACAAGCAGCTTGCATACTTAAATCATCTGAGAATAACACGCCATCAAATTGAAGTTCTTGACGTAAAATCGTTTCAATCCAATAGGGTGAAAAGCCCGCAGGATTTGGATCTACATTTTCATAAATAACATGTGCAGGCATAAGTGCATCCAGCTGGGTTTGTAGCTGAATAAAACTTTGCATATCATTATTATAAATATCTTGGTATTCACGTGGATCAATTGCTGCAGCAACATGAGAATCTGCTTTAACTGAACCATGTCCAGGGAAGTGTTTGCCTGTAGTTGCCATACCAGCACGTTGCATCCCTTTCATAAATGCACTAGCTAGGGGCACAATATCTTGTACATTTTTTGCAAAGGCGCGATCGCCAATCACATCACTTATATCATTGAGATCTAAAACAGGGGCAAAACTAAAATCAATCCCGACAGCAAGCACTTCAATTGCCATGAGCCAACCACATTGTTCAACCAGTGTTAATGCTTTTTCAGGTTGAGTTAAGTAAAGCTCACCAAAATGCCCCATAGCTGGTAGTAGAGTAAACCCTTGTTTTAAGCGTTGTACTCGCCCCCCTTCTTGATCAACTGCAATAAGAATGTCTGGGCGAATTTGGCGCATATGATCGGTTAATGCGCGAACTTGTGCAGGTGATTCTATATTTCTTGAAAATAAAATCATGCCACCGACTTGCGGAGTTTGTAATAGTTCAATATCTTCTTGAGTAAGTTCTGTGCCTGCAATATCAAGCATCAATGCGCCGATCATAGGAATCCACGGTTGTATTTATTTAAACTGGGAAACAATACCCGATTTCTGCAATGATTTGCTACACTTAGTCAGTACAGATTATGCTAAAACTACACAACATAAACAGATAAAGTCGTTTAAGATATTGAAACTGTTGAGTTCAGATTGAAAAACGATATAGAAATTGGAAAACCCAAGGAAGTATTAAGAATTTATGAAAATTCAAACTCTCGCTTGCGCTATAGCACTTGCAACAGGTGGTTTATTCTTTACCCATACCATCAATCAGGCAATGGCGGAAACCAATGCTACAAACGTGTCTCAATCGATTCATCCTTCACAAGATCAAGCTTTAGTGACACGTCAACTTGCAACATTGATTGACCGTCAGCATTATTTGAATATGCGTTTAGATGCAACCACATCAAATCGTATTTTAGACATGTATATTGATAGCCTCGATCCAGAGCACACATTATTTTTAGCTTCAGAAATTGAACAATATAAAAAACAGTATGGTGCAACACTTGGCGCAAAACTAAAAGCAGGTGATTTGTCTGGACCATTTGCGATTCATGCGCATTATCGTGCGCGTTTAAAAGAATTTTATGAATTTGAATTGGCTGAACTCAAAAAGACACAGAACTTAAATCAACCGAATGAGTTTATTGATGCCGATCGTGAAAAAGCTGCGTTTTTTGCAAGCAAAGCTGAGTTGCAAAACTATTGGCGTAAGATGTTGGTGTCACAGTTAATCAATCTCACCATTGCGAAGCAAGAAGATCAAGCCAAACAAAAAGCATTAAAAGATGATCCAACATTGGCCAATGGTCAGGATTTGGCCGCATCAGAAGATCTTACACCGGTTCAAACGCTTACCAAGCGGTATACCCGCCAACTAGAGCGTATTGGACGAACCAAGAGTGATGATGTACTGGAACGTATCCTCAATGCAATGACCTTGACCTACGATCCGCACAGCAATTATTTTCCACCTGTTGATGCCATGGAGTTGAATCGTCAAACCACCTTACAACTTGAAGGTATTGGTGTTTCGATTCGTCCTGAGCGTGGTAATGAAGACTACACCAAGATTGAAACTATTGTAGATGGTGGGCCGGCAAGTAAGACTGGACAGGTTAAATCGGGTGATCGCATTATTGGTGTTGCACAAGATGGCAATAAGATGGTCGATGTGATTGGCTGGCCAAGTTCCGAAATTGTTGGATTGATACGTGGGAAACGTGGAACCAAAGTTTCAGTGAAATTGTTAGCTGCTGGTGCCTCTATGAGCCAAGCGCGAGTTGTCACAATTACTCGTGATGTGATTCAAGAAGAAGATGCTGGTGTCCGTTCACGGACTGTGGAACTTACACGTGATGGTAAAAAGCATAAGTTTGGTGTTTTAGAAATACCATCTTTCTATTTGAACTATCGTGCACGTCGTGCAGGGACTGAATATCGCTCTGTTTCAGAAGATACCAATAAAGCATTGAAGTCACTTGCAGCACAAAATGTTGAAGGCATTATTATTGATTTGCGTAATAATCCAGGTGGTTCTTTAGAAGAAGTTGCCAAAATGATTGGGCAGGTAATTAAAGAGGGCCCAGTGGTTCAAATCCGTGACGGTAACGGGAATGTGAGTGTGTTTGAAGACACCGACGGTGGTGCTCAAACTTATTCAGGACCTTTGGCTGTTTTGGTTAACTTAGCATCAGCTTCTGCCAGTGAGATTTACTCTGCTGCACTCCAAGATTACGATCGTGCAGTTATTTTAGGGAGCACAACAACAGGTAAGGGAACTGCACAAGTTCAATTAGATAGTCTTGCTTATGGTCAAGCGACCTTAACTCAGCGTAAATTTTATCGTGTTACAGGTGGAAGCACACAAAACAAAGGTGTGATACCAGATATCAAATTGGTTGATATTTACGATGAAGAGTTTGGTGAGCGTAAAGCGAAAAATGCCCTGAAATGGGATACGATTCCGACTGCGCCATTTAAACGTGAAGGTTCAATTCAACCTTATGTGGCACAGCTTGGTGAAAAATCAAAAGTTCGTACGGCAGGCGATTCTCAGTTCCAATATTTAGAGACGCGTAAAGCGATTGCTCAAGAAGCTAAAGATCAGAAACGAATCTCTCTAGATATTGATAAACGTAAAGCGGAGTTAATAGCGCTTGAAGCAAGAACATTGGCTGCAGAGAACAAACGCCGTACTGAAACAGGACTAAAACCATATTCAAATTGGGAAAGCTACCAAGCAAGTTTGGATGCTTTGGCTGAGTCGAGAGCAAAAATGAAAGTAAACCAGCGCCCAGCTTTGCCAGAAGAAGAGACTTTTGTGAATGAAGCTGCCAACGTTCTGTTAGATTTGGCACATCTAACAAGTAAATAACTAAAAATTCTATTTAGGTAAAATAAAAAAGCATATCTCGGGTATGCTTTTTTATTTCGATTTAAAAAATAACTTGACGTTCAATAGGATAGTGATATTTTAAGTAAAACGAACGCTCTTTAAAAAAGGTGAACCTTCTCGCAATTTTAGGTTGTATATATAAAGGTTGCTTATAACAAAAATAGGTTCATTACTGGAAGTAAATTTTTATGAGTTATATGAGTTATGATAGTAATCTCGTAATAGGCTCTGCATGTATTGCAGTTATCATCTGTTACGTAGCTATTTCATTAGAACAACTCATATTTACGCAACATTCGCCTCGCCAACAAAAAATTATATTATGCTTGAGTGGCATGGTTTTTGGGTTTGCAATTTGGGCAATGCATTTTATCGGAATGTTGGCTTGTGATCTACCACAAGGTTATTCCTTTGATCTAACATTCACAGTGATTTCATATATTATTGCTGCATTGGCGTCGACTTTTGCGATTTGGCTGACAACTCAAGAAACTTTGCCTATTGTACGGCTGATTTTGGGTGGATTGTTGATGGGGTTGGGAATTTCTGGGATGCACTATATCGGCATGCTGGGTTTAAATATTCCAAATCAACAAGTTGATTATGATGTTATTTTAGTGATGCTCTCAGTCATCATGGCTATAAGTGGTTCAGGATTGTCTTTCTGGCTCGCCTTTAAATATAAGAATTCTTTTAATCATAAGATGCTCTATAAAATTGCTGTATCGATCATGATCGCGCTCAGCATTGTGGGAATGCATTATATTGGTATGGCTGCGGCGACGATCTCATCGGTGCATGAAAAACATTTTGGAAGTCAACTACACGAAGGACAAGGTATTTTATTGTTTACCATTATTTTTGTAGCGAGTTTGATCCTTGTTTCTGCTTTTTGTGTAGCGATTTTAGAACGAAGATTAGAAGAACGTAGTTTACAGTTATTACAAGCCAATAAAGAGCTTGAAGACTTAGCACTTCAAGACAATCTGACTAAACTTCCAAATCGATTATTTCTAGTTGAATACACAGATGCTTTATTTTTAGGTTATAAAGAAATACAGACTAAAATTGCGTTTATTTATATTGACTTAGATCGCTTTAAATCAGTCAATGATGCGTTTGGTCATCATATAGGTGACGAACTTCTGGTTAAACTCGCACAGCGTTTATATCCTTTGCTCAAGGACGGACAAAGACTTATTCGTATTGGTGGAGATGAGTTCATTCTGATTCTTGAAGATTCTAATCGTAATGAAGCTGAAGAAATTGCTGAATTATTCTTACAAAAAATACAAGATGGGTTTCAAATTTCAGGTAAAGAAATCAATATTTCTGCCAGCATTGGAATTGTATTTTTTCCAGATCATGGGCAGAACTTACAAGATTTATTGATTAATGCTGATTCAGCCATGATGCAATCGAAAGAGCAGGGTCGTAATACTTTTAGTGTTTATAGCAGTTCTTTAGACCAACAACACCAAAGCCGAAGTCAATCTAAACTCATCAATGATTTATATAAAGCAGTAGAAGAACAACAATTTATTCTATTTTATCAACCTAAATTCACAGCCGACTACCAAATTTGTGGCGTAGAAGCTTTAATCCGTTGGAAGCATCCAACCCTAGGCTTACTTGCACCGAGCATGTTTATTGATGGTGCTGAGCAAACGGGTCTGATTATTCGTATGGGTTATTGGGCTTTAGAAAAAGCATGTAAGCAAATTCAAGAGTGGGAAGATAAAAAATATGCTTTTGGTCCCATCGCCGTAAATCTTTCAGCTGTGCAATTTGAACATAAGCATTTGATTGAAACTTTAGAAAAATTGATTCAAAAATACCATGTCAAGAATGGTAATTTAATTATTGAGATTACTGAATCTACAGCGATGCATCATATTGATGACAGTATTCAAACCTTTGAGAAATTAAGAAATTTAGGTATCCGACTGGCAATTGATGATTTTGGAACGGGCCATTCGAGTTTCTTGTATTTAAAAGATTTACCAGTAGATGAATTAAAAATAGATCGAGAATTTATCCGTAATTTGTGTGAAGGTTCAAAAGAACAAATCATTTTAGAAAGTATTATTCATTTGGCGATTCGTTTGGGTTTGGTGGTGACGGCAGAAGGTGTTGAAACTGAACAACAGGCGCAGATTCTTAAACGCTTAGGTTGTCAGCAATTACAAGGTTATTTGTTAGGCATACCGCTACCGGTAGATCGTTTAGAAACTAATTATAGTATGGTTAAAGCTGTACCTTAAATATAAAAATATTGAATCATGTGACGAATTTAAACTGTCATTAAAACTAAATTTAAGATGATTATAATCTGATTTTACTTGAAATTTAAAATAATATAGTAGTTTTTTTCTCAGCAATATTAGTCGATTTATCGATTTTCTAAGTCCTAAGTCAGCTTTTCATTAAATATAATAAAATTTTTTAAATATTTTTATAGTAGTGTTTATTAGTTTCTTCGCTTTAAAAAGATACTAGTTTTATCTTGTTAGTTTAGGATTTTTTTAAACCGTACTTACTGTTTTTGCTAATATTGAATAAAAATCAAATAGATGTTGATTTTGAATTAAGTTTTATAAGGAGCCGGATGATAATAGTTAATCTTTTTTTAATAATCTGAAGTAATAAAAATTAATTTATATATTGAGCCTCTTGTAAAAATTTTTTTAGCTATATTAATTTAGAGTTAGAAGTTATTTTTTATCTTTAATATTAATTGGTTTATATGTTTTATTCTGAATGTGAAATATTTTAAGTCTTAAGTAGATGCTTTTTATTTAAATTAAATGACAGCTTTTTAGTATTAATATGTATTATCTTATCATGATAATTCTATTTAGTTTGTTTTTTAGGCATCATTCACAAGCGATTGTTAAAATTATAAATCAACGTGAAATCCTTTCTCATTCTAGCTTTATCTCAAAGGGAGAAGAAACTTTCAATAAAAATATTATTCACTCAATATGATCATTTTTTGATTTATGAAATATATCTGTTTTAAATGTGCATTAAAGCTCCTGGTGTATTAAACACCTTTTAATCAACTAAATTTTATATAAAATAACAAGTTGTGTTGGTGTTAGTTACTTTTTTTTGAAGCATATGTTTTTTTGTTCTTAGTTTAAATTATTCTCTAAAAAATTTCATAAAAGAAGTAAGGTTTTAAAATTCATGGATATAAGCTGGCTATTTTCTTGTTTTTTAATATTTTAAAAGATGAGAAGTTCAATGAGGAATACGTTTTTTCACCAAAATCAGTTTCTATTTATAATTAGCTTAACGAGTAATTTTTTTATAATTTTCTATATTATTTTTATTGCATCGACTGTGAAGGCTGAAATGATATTAGCCAAACCAGAGAAAAATTTAAAGAATAAAATTTCTCAACTTTTTGCTCCTGAAACTGATCAAAGTTATAAATTTGTTGAGTTGCAAAAACTAAGCAATTTGCAAGTAGATCAAAGTCAATTTCAAAAAATTGGAAATGAAGGTTTTTTTCCTACTGTACCTAATATTTTAACACATGATTCTATTAATTTAATTGATGCTATCCATTATTCAATTCAACAGAATCCTGATATTTCACAGGCGATTGCTAATTTAGCAGCAGAAAATGCAGGCGTTGATTTTGCAAAAGCTGGTTATTATCCGCAATTATCAGGAGGAGTCAGTACTGGAGATTTAACAACAGGAGAGCGTGGCCGCCAGTTACTCAGTTTAAATGCAACCCAGATGGTTTATGATTTCGGGAAAATAAAGTCTGGAGTTTCAGTAGCGCAAGCTAAGGTACAACTTGAACAAGCAAATGTCTTAGTCAGTATTGATGATATCGCTTTAGATGCATCCCAAACTATTATTAATATTCAGCGCTATTTACGATTAAATAAAATTGCTGAGCAACAAATAACGGGTATTCAACGAATTAAGGATATCGCAAATTTACGCGCAAATGCTGGAATCAGTAGTCAAGCTGACCCAATTCAAGCTCAATCTTATCTAGAGTCAGCGCAATCAAGTTTAATTGCTCAACAATCTTTGTTACGCCAATATCAGCAACATTTACGCATTCTTCTTGGTGTAGATATTTTTAATAAGGTTTGGCTGATTCCTGACGATCTTGTTATGCAATCTGATTTATATGGTGAACCTCGATTTAATATCATTCCTAAAATGATTGTAGCTCTAGCTAAGGTAGAAGTTGCAAAAGCCCAAAAAGAACAAACCCGATTAACTCGTTATCCAACGCTTGCGGTTAAAGGTTCGCTAAATCAGGCCTTAAATGGTCGTAATCCGAATAATGGTAGAGATGATGGGTTTTATAGTTCCATTATGCTTGAAGCGACCAGTCAGTTTTACCAAGGGGGGGCTAATTCTTCGCAAGTTAAAATGGCGAGTTATGCGGAAGAAGCTGCCAAATCAGAAGTGAACTCAGTATACCGAGATGTTCTAAATCAGATTAGAACGAGTCGTGAACAAATTGAAAACAAACAGCGCCAAATACAAGTTTTAGCAAATAGACAAGAAACAACCGTTCGGACCCGAGAGCTATATCAGGAACAATATAAGCTGGGAACACGTTCATTGGTTGATTTACTTAATGCTGAACAAGCAATCCATAGTGCAAATACAGAGCTCGAGACAGCACGTTATGACATCTATAACAGTATTGTTCAGTATATTGCCGCAACAGGTCGTTCGCGACAAGTTTATGGCTTAAACAATATTTCAATTCAGGGGTTCGAAGTTCAGCCATGACGACAAAAAAAAATTATCAACCCTGGTTACAAGCAATACTCACGGTTGCAAAGTATTATCGGATTGAGCCATCAGAAGAAAGAATTCGCTTACAATTGGAATGGAATCAAAACCAAAAGCTGGATGACATTTTACTATTGATCGCCCGTCAGGTTGGATTAAATCTACGTAAATCTAATTTTTCTGTAGAGCTTTTAAACCCATGGCTTTTACCTGTCATTTTTGAACTAAATGATGGACAAGTTGGGGTCGTTGATAAAGCAGATAAGCAAGGAAATGTTAATATTCAATTTAGTGGTGATCAAGGTTTATCACAAAGTATTCATATAGATTTATTAAAAGATAAAATCAAGTATGTATACACTTTACGGCCAGAGACTTCAATTCCTGATGCTCGCATTGATGAATATATTAAGCCATATCAAGAAAATTGGTTCTGGTCGATTGCCTTACGCGATTGGAAGCGATATATAGATATAATGTTTGCCTCTTTGATTGCAAACATATTGGCATTGGCAACCATTATATTTTCTATGCAGGTTTATGACCGTGTCGTACCTTCACAATCTATTTCAACATTATGGGTATTAGCTGGTGGGGTATTAATTGCGGCGATCTTTGAATTCGTATTACGTGTATCTCGTGTCTATCTGTCTGATATTATTGGTAAAAGAGCTGATTTACGTATTTCAGATCGCGTTTTGGGACATGCACTAAGAATTAAAAATAAAGATCGCTCAAAATCGACGGGTAGTTTTATTTCTCAAATCCGTGAACTGGAAGGTGTTAGAGAACTTATTACTTCAACTACAATTGGTGCAATTGCTGACTTACCCTTCTTTTTTCTTTTTCTGTTCATTTTTGCTTTCATTGGTGGAAATCTATTTTGGGTGATGTTGTTGGTTATCCCGCTTATGATTTTACCCGCAATTTTGGTACAGAAAAAATTGGCGCAGTTAGCACAAGAGGGGATGCGTGAGTCGGCTATTCGAAATGCAATATTAGTAGAGGTGGTTCAGGGTATAGAAGATATCAAGTTATTGCGGGCAGAATCTCGTTTCCAAAATCAATGGAACCATATGAATGAGATTTCCGCTGATATCGGGATGAAACAACGTAAAATTGTCGGCACTTTGATGGCCTGGACGCAAAAACTTCAGGGTTTAACATACGCTATGGTTGTTTTAGTGGGTTGTTTTGCTGTCATTGATGGTGAAATGACAACGGGTGCTTTGGTTGCATGCTCAATTTTGTCATCACGAATGCTCGCTCCAATTGCCCAGATTACAGGAATCTTGGGACGTTTACAGCAGACTAAAATAGCGAAACAAAGTTTAGATGAGCTGATGAAGCGACCTATTGATCAAGCTGAGCGTTCTCATTTAGTTCACAAGCCTGTTTTGAATGGGGACTATGAGTTAAAGAATGTTTTGTTTCATTATGGAGATGAGGATCCTAAACCGAGTCTTATGATTCGTCATTTAAAAATTCGATCAGGTGAAAAAGTCGCCATATTAGGTCGTAATGGCGCAGGTAAGTCTACTTTGTTGCAATTGCTATCAGGTATGCAGGAACCCAATCAAGGTGCAGTTCATCTCGATGGTCTAGATTTATCTTTTATAGATCCATCTGATGTACGACGTGATATGGGCTTACTCAATCAGAATGCATATTTGTTCTACGGCACGATTCGAGAAAATTTGACCCTAGGTGCGCCTTTAGCAACAGACGATGACATATTAAATGCTTTGACTGTTACAGGAGCTCTTGCTTTTATTCAAGAAAAGAAGGAAGGACTTGACCATCTGATTTTGGAAGGAGGTATTGGTTTTTCTGGAGGGCAAAAACAAGCATTTCTTTTGGCTCGGTTACTCATTCGTCAACCAAATATCCTCTTGCTGGATGAACCTACAGCTTCCATTGATGATGTCTCAGAAAAACAACTAATTGATCACTTAAAAGATTGGTTAGCTCATCGAACGCTTATTGTTGCAACTCACCGCCGGGCTGTCTTAGAACTAGTTGATCGCATTGTTGTCGTTAATGATGGAAAAATTGTCATGGATGGGCCAAGAGACGAGATATTAAGTCAATCAACTATTCAACACAATAATGTTAAACAAGGAGATAATTCATGAGCGAGCAACAAGAAAAAGATCGTTCAATGAATGTTTCCTATACTGAACCATCTTTACCCCGTGTGAGCTTAATCATTTGGATTGTAGGTATTGGCTTTCTGATTTTTTGTATTTGGGCTTGGATATTTAAACTTGAGGAAGTATCTACAGGAGTAGGAAAGGTTATCCCTTCTTCTAAAGAGCAGGTAATACAATCTTTGGAAGGGGGAATTCTCACCAAATTAAATGTACAAGAAGGTGATATTGTTGAAAAAGGTGAAATACTGGCACAGTTAGATCCTACTCGTTTTGCATCAAATGTTGGTGAATCCCAATCTTTACTGGTGGCAGCTCAGGCAACAGCAGCTCGTTTACGTGCAGAAGTGAATGGAACACCATTAGTTTTCCCTAAGATTGTTACAACAGATTCAATGTTGGTAAGTGAAGAAACGGCGCTGTATCAGTCTAGACGAGAGGATGTGGAGCAAACCCTGAAAGGGTACAAAGAGGCTTTACAGTTGGTACAGCAAGAGTTAACTATGACTGAGCCATTGGTTGCTAAAGGAGCTGCGAGTGAAGTTGAAGTTTTACGCTTGCGTCGTTCGGCAAATGATTTACAAAATAAAATGAATGATGTTCGAAATCAATATTATGTGAAAGCACGGGAAGAATTAGCTAAAGCCAATATGGATATCCAAACTCAACAACAAGTGGTTGTGGGGAGGACCGATAGTTTGGATCGGGCTATTTTTAGAGCCCCCGTGCGCGGTGTTGTGAAAGAAATTTCGGTGACAACACATGGCGGTGTTATACCGCAAAATGGGAAGTTTATGACGATAGTTCCAATTGATGAAAAGCTTTTGATTGAGGCTCGAATTTTGCCACGTGATATCGCTTTTATTCATCCCGGACAAGAAGCACTAGTAAAAATTACAGCATATGACTATTCAATTTATGGAGGATTGAAAGGTAAAGTGACAGTGATATCTCCTGATACTATTCGAGATGAAGTAAAGCAAGATCAGTTTTACTATAGAGTATATATTCGTACGGATTCTGACAAACTTTATAATAAAGAAAAAAAATCATTTGCAATTACACCAGGTATGGTGGCGACTGTAGATATTCGTACAGGTGAGAAAACAATATTGGATTATTTATTAAAACCATTTAATAAAGTAAAAGAAGCATTGCGCGAAAGATAAATTTTAAAATATAAGTATGAATTTTTAATATAAAAATTCATACTTATTTCAAAATGTTTTTATTATTTTAAAATATGAATTTTATTATTTGGATTTTAAAACATAATAGTCTAATAAATGTATTTTATACATTAAAACAAAATAAACTATTGAAAATTAATAAATATCTCTAATTTAATAATTGAGATTAAAAAATATACTGCATTTTTATTTTTTTTGTGTGATGAAATTCATGTATATAATTTATTTCTGTGTTGAGGTTTGCCTTTATTTTATCTAATTTATTCCATAGTTTGGGCTCTTTTTATTTAAGAGCTTTAAATTGGATTCATTTAAATAAAATCCTTTAAGGGGCAGAAAATATGTCAGAAATACAAGTTGTTTCTAAGGAAAGCCATAAGGTCTTAGAAACCACAACAAAAGATAATGTTTCACTTTCAGAAGCATCCGTAGTTTTAATAAAGGTCAATAAAGATGATGTTTCTGAAATAAAACAAGATGGTAGGAATGCAATTATCACTTTAAAAAATGGTGATAAAATTGTAATAGTTGATTTTTTTAATGGCGGTAATTATTCAACTGATAATAGTTTAGTTTTTGAAGATGGCAACCATAAATTAGTTTGGGTGCAATTTACAGATAGTAATGGCGCATTATTAGAAAATATCACATATAGTTATATAGATGATATAGAACCACTACTTTATCATGATGGTGCAGGCTCGCCATGGGCATGGTTATCAGTACCATTAACTGCTGCAGGAATTTTGTGGTGGGCGAATGATAATGATAGTAATAATGGTAAATCTTCAGTAAAACCTGACACTACTCCACCAACAGCTCCTGTAGTAGATCCAATTAATGGAAAAGATCCTATTACAGGTACAGCTGAGCCAGGCTCAACAGTCACAGTCACTTACCCAGATGGTACCAAAACCACAGTTGTTGCTGGTCCAGATGGAACTTGGACAGTGCCAAATCCTGGTTTAAAAGATGGTGATGAAGTTAAGGTAATCGCGACAGACCCAGCAGGGAATAATTCATTACCAACGGTCGTCGTTGTAGATGCTATTCCACCAACAGCTCCTGTAGTAGATCCAATTAATGGAAAAGATCCTATTACAGGTACAGCTGAGCCAGGCTCAACAGTCACAGTCACTTACCCAGATGGTACCAAAACCACAGTTGTTACGAGTCCAGATGGAACTTGGACAGTGCCAAATCCTGGTTTAAAAGATGGTGATGAAGTTAAGGTAATCGCGACAGACCCAGCAGGGAATAATTCATTACCAACGGTCGTCGTTGTAGATGCTATTCCACCAACAGCTCCTGTAGTAGATCCAATTAATGGAAAAGATCCTATTACAGGTACAGCTGAGCCAGGCTCAACAGTCACAGTCACTTACCCAGATGGCAGCAAAACCACAGTTGTTACGAGTCCAGATGGAACTTGGACAGTGCCAAATCCTGGTTTAAAAGATGGCGACGAAGTTAAGACAATCGCGACAGACCCAGCAGGGAATAATTCATTACCAACGGTCGTCGTTGTAGATGCTATTCCACCAACAGCTCCTGTAATAGATCCAATTAATGGAAAAGATCCTATTACAGGTACAGCTGAGCCAGGCTCAACAGTCACAGTCACTTACCCAGATGGCAGCAAAACCACAGTTGT
>NZ_JBIMCW010000020.1:0-82864 GCF_048552295.1 Acinetobacter legionensis | reverse complement strand
TGACCAGCTACCACAACAAAATAAGGTAGCTTAACTAGAGCAGAGTATCACTTATAAATAAGCTTTTAGTTGTTCAAACATGTGGGACCACCTCTGATTAACCGAATTAACAGACAAGGAGCTTTCTAAAGTCAGTGGTCAGGCATTGATGAGTTTGAGTTATATTGCACCCAATGACTCGGTGAATAAGATGCAAGGACTAGGAGTTGGTTTTTATAAACTGGGCCTTGAAGCTGATCTTGAACTGAATGCCAATATTAAAAAACTACAATTGGGTTGTGGGGGCGCAAATGGTGCAGGTGGATGTGATATTGATATTGATAATTTGAGCCTTTCTGGTCTAGCAGATACCCGTGAAGGTCGTGTAGGTTCAAGTGCAAAACTGACTAATCCATTTATAGAATTTGCGATTAAAAATCCTGATACTGCTTCGACAAGAGAAGTGGTGGGTTTACGCTTAAGTGCTGAAAAAGCATTGGGTTTGTTAACAGCAGGTACTGAAAATTCAAACTCACCAAATGGTATTAATAGTCTAAGTGGTGCTTTAAAAATTAAAGCAACAACAGGCATTGCTAATACAACTGCAAGGAATTTACAATATGCTGATACAGATATGTCTATTAAAGGTAATATCAAACTAGGCATTCTTCCAACAGCAAGTTTTCAGACAAATGACTATAATCTAGGGCTACAATCTACTGGCGCTACATTAGCAATTAATGGGAAAACTTTATACGGAAATCGTATGAATAGTGCCCTTTTAACTGGAACAGCTAAAATTGATGAGCTATTTTTCAATGGTTCAATTAAGCCAATTCTTGCAGGTATTGATTTATCTTTTTTAACATTAAATGCCAGTGGGAGTATTTCTGGTTTAACTGCAAATTTAGATATTAATCAAAGCTTAGGATACATTCACAAGCTACAATTGAATAATCCATTTTCTTTATCATTACAGCAACAATCAGTGTGGTGGCCAAACGCGGAAATTGCAGCACAAAGAGGATGGTGGCTAGCAATTGAAGATGAAATTGATATTGGCAAAGTGACACCATCGAATACAATTGATGTGACGAATGATGTTTTGAAACAAGTTGTACCTAGTTTAAATGAATACCTTGCTAAATCTGAGAATACAGTGAAATGTCCTGGTGTAATAGGTTTATCTTGTATTGCGAGTGAGGTAGCAATTGGGGAAATTAATTTGTCGGGCTCAAATCCATTATATTTTCCGATTAAAGATTTGAAATTGGCAACTCAGGATTTTGCTCCTAACTGTTATGGTTCTTTAAAATTTTGTTAAAAGACTGCTGCAAGAAAAAACCTCCATTTGGAGGTTTTTTATATTAATAAGGCATTATTTATGCATGATTCGCGATTTATCACGTTGCCAATCACGATCTTTTTCAGTTGCACGTTTGTCATGTAACTGCTTACCTTTTACCAAAGCAATCTCCAGTTTTGCCAAATGACCTTTCCAGTAACATGCTAAAGGGACACAGGTATAACCTTTTTGATTGACAGCACCAAGTAACTTTTCAAGTTCACGACGCGAGAGCAACAGTTTACGTGTGCGTGTTGCTTCAGGGACTACATGAGTAGATGCTGAAAGTAAAGGTTGAATTTGAGCACCGAAGAGAAATGCCTCGTTATTTTTAAAGGTGATATAGCTTTCAGTAATGGTCATCCGTCCAGCACGTAATGACTTGACTTCCCAACCTTGTAAAGAAAGCCCAGCTTCAAATTTTTCTTCAATAAAATAATCGTGGCGTGCACGTTTATTTTGTGCAATCGTCCCACTATTATTTTTTTTAACGACAATGTTTTTCGACATAATACAAATATTCCAAGAATAGCCTTATTTTGCCTCAAACTTGGCTTCAGGTGAAGTCATTTCACAATTAAACCCCAAGCTAAATCAAAAGAGGTTATTCGCTAATATTTAAGTTTTTGATAAACTATAGCCCTACATAACAAACTAGAGTACAAATGGATGTCTAAAACTCGTGTCATCTATCCAGGAACTTTTGATCCAATTACCAATGGCCATGTTGACTTAGTCGCACGTGCTTCAAGAATGTTTGATGAAGTTGTGGTCGCAATTGCAATTGGACATCATAAAAACCCAGTCTTTAGTTTGGAAGAACGTGTAGAGTTAGCAAAGATATCCCTCAAACATTTACCCAATGTTGAGTTTGTCGGTTTTGATGGGTTATTGGTAAATTTTGCACGTGAACAACATGCTACAGCAGTGTTACGTGGCTTAAGGGCTGTTTCAGATTTCGAATACGAATTTCAACTTGCGAATATGAATCGTCAGCTTGATCATGATTTTGAAACAGTATTTTTAACACCATCAGAGCAATTTTCATTTATTTCTTCGACGATGGTTCGAGAAATAGCACGATTGAAAGGTGATGTGGCAAAGTTTGTTCCTCAATGCGTTGTCGAAGCCTTCCATCGTAAACATCAACAAGGTTGGTAGTGTGTCTTTAATTATCACTGATGAATGTATCAATTGTGATGTATGCGAGCCTGTATGTCCAAATGATGCCATTTTTATGGGGGAGGAGATTTATGAAATCCATCCGAACCTATGTACAGAATGCGTTGGGCATTTTGATCAACCACAGTGCGCGCTTTTCTGTCCAGTCGACTGTATTCCGCTCGATCCGAACCATGTAGAGAGCCAAGAAGATTTGATGGAAAAGTATAAAAAACTAATTGCTCAAAAAAGCGCAAGCAATTAGCCAAGAAATTTGTTAGGATACGCCCCGAAGTGAGCCAGACGATCGCTGCTGTGGAGATCTCCGTGATTGAAGCAGGGGAGGAAAGTCCGGGCTTCATAGGGCAAGGTGCCAGGTAACGCCTGGGCGGTGTGAACCGACGGAAAGTGCAGCAGAGAGTAGACCGCCTTCAATATCGTTTCTTTTCGGAGAAATGGAAGGTAAGGGTGAAAGGGTGCGGTAAGAGCGCACCGCATGGCTGGTAACAGTTCATGGCATGGTAAACCCCACCGGAAGCAAGACCAAATAGGGATCCTATAGGCATGGCCCATGCTGGATCCGGGTAGGTCGCTTGAGCGTATGAGTGATCATGCGCCTAGAGGAATGATCGTTCTAGACAGAACCCGGCTTATCGGCTCACTTCGATGAATTTTATTTTAATTAGTGCTTGACGTAATATTGTTTACAGCAGATAATGCGCGCACAGTTTTAGGCTATGTAGCTCAGTTGGTTAGAGCACCGCACTCATAATGCGGGGGTCACAGGTTCAAGTCCCGTCATAGCCACCATTTTTATAGACCACGTTTCCAAAAACGTGGTCTTTTTTTATCTTCCAGATTTAAACTTTACAAATGGGACTTGGTTTTGTTAAAAACCAAGGTTCAATCCCGTACTATCTCCAATATAGGTTAGGCTACTTTTATGTGTCTTTTTATAATCATAAAGTGTTGTTTTTGATAATTTCGCCAAACCAAATTGATAAGAAAAGTTAAATTGCACCTGATTGATCTTGTATTGCGTTAAAACTTCAGCGTGTTGTCGATCAATTTTTTCTAGCAATGTTTCAGCGCTATCAATGTTATCCAGATAATCTGGCTGATTTACATTTAAAATTAAAACCTGATTTGTGGATTCAGCCTCTCCGATGAAGGTATGACGACTTTCAACTTGAGCATTTTTAATGTCATGGGAGATTAAAGTAAAATCATTGGCTGACATTGCTTTGGTTTGGAAATAACCCCATAAATTGACGGAAAAAATAACAATTGTTAGCAGCGCAATGATGTAGTAATGAATATTCCATACAGCTTGACGTGGAATATTGGATTGAGCGTTTCTGAGTATTTGAGTTTCACTGAGTAGATCGTGAAGAGATTGTTGGCTATTTCCATTAAAAATTGCCAAATAGAAGCAGGCAAAAACGATACTTTGAAAAAAAGCCACAAGCAGACTGAGTAAAAGATGCTGAGTTGAATATGTTTGTAAATAACCTGCAAAGCAAAATGGAATGATAAAGATGCTTGATCTAACTAGAGAGCGCACAAATGGAATTGAAGCACCATTTAAGTCTTTTACCCTAATTTTACAAAGGATTTTCCCAATGGTTTTACCATTTCCTATCTGACTGTTAAAAGCAGCAAAATAAAATAGACAGAGGAGCGTGCCTATACATTGGAATATAAAAGGAGAATTTTCAAAATAGGGGTACAGTATTTTGCCCGTCACTAAACAGGCTACGCTGACGGTAATACAGTCGATGATAAATGCGAATAATCGAGGAAATATAGGGGCGGCTTTTTGAGTTTCAGTAGTAATTTTAGACATGGGTTTGGTTTAATTAAGTTTATGAAAATATTAATAATTAATTTAAATTTAACGTATTATAGGGTTTTTAATGAAAAATAACCAGAAAAATATTACTGAGCTATCACGCTTTTTAGCAAGATGTATTGAACTTTGAGTTATATTTTAAATTAGCAATTTATAGTTGATTTACAAATTTAAGGCATAAAAAAACCAGCTTATCGCTGGGTTCTTTATTGCACCATTTTAATAAGACTTAAAATGGTGCCCGAGGCCAGACTCGAACTGGCACGCTTTGTGGGCGGGGGATTTTAAATCCCCTGTGTCTACCGATTTCACCACTCGGGCATGTGCGCAATAATAAAGGACAGTTTTTCTCTTGGCAAGCGTATTTATGTCGATTTGCTTTCTTTTCAATCAATTCATGTGCTTATGTTTGAAAATAAAGCATTTTAAGCCGTTAAATGAGTATTTTGTCATGATTTTTTCATCAATTTGAGATTAAAGCGAAATATTAAGCCTTTAAATTGATTGGATAAAAAACTTAGAGGAAATCAACTTCAATGCCAAACTCAATTTCACGCCGTGAACTTATTCAAAAGTCATTAGCCAGTTTTGGGGCATTATCTATACCAGTGTCGTTGACTGCTTGTGGCAGTGATAATAACGATTCAACATCTCCTACAATAAAAGTTGAATTTTTGCATGGTGTTGCCAGTGGAGACCCGTTAAAAGATCGTGTGATTTTGTGGACACGTATTACGCCACAGGATACGTCTTTGCGTTTAGAAGTGGTTTGGGAAATTGCCACAGACGATAAATTTACTCAAGTGATCAATACTGGAAAAGTACAAACAGCATCAGCTCAGGATTTTACTGTTAAGGTCGATGCAGACAAGCTTAAGTCTGGGCAAACTTATTATTATCGTTTTAAATTTGGTTCGGTGATTTCGCCAGTAGGACGTACCAAAACATTACCTGAAACTGCCAGTTCTGTGCAGTTTGCGGTGTGTTCATGTTCAAATTATCCTGCTGGCTATTTTTATGTATATAAAGAAATGGCAAAACAAGAGGTCGATGCGATTATCCATTTGGGGGATTACATCTATGAATATGGTAAAGATGGATATGCCACAGAAGAAGCGGTAAGGCTGGGTCGTACACTGGCTGCAGACAATGATAAAGAAATTATCAAGTTGGACGATTACCGTAAGCGTTATGCTCTTTACCATACTGACAACGATCTACAGGCTGCGCATGCACGACATCCTTTTATCGTGATTTGGGACGACCATGAACTGGCAAACGATGCATGGAAAGAGGGTGCAGAGAATCATCAAGCCAATGAGGGAAATTTCTTAGACCGTAAATTGGCAGCTTTACAGGCTTATTTTGAATGGATGCCGATTCGTCCTGTATCTGCAACAGATCATTTAAATATTTATCGCCAGTTTGACTTTGGTTCATTGGTACAATTAACTATGTTGGATACGCGTATTTTGGCACGCGACAAACAACTCAATTATGCCAACTATATGACGGCTTCTGGTTTAGATATTGCTAAATTTCAGACAGATTTAACCAGTACTACGCGTACACTGATGGGGTATACCCAGCGTGAGTGGCTACAAAAGAAACTGGCACAATCTACAGCAACTTGGAATGTGTTGGGGCAGCAAGTTTTGATGGCAAAAATGTTAATTCCTGCAGAATTGCTATTGTCATTATCTGCAATTACCAGTGGAAATGTTACTGCCGAAACTTTAGCAAAAATGAATCAACAGATCATCGAGTTAGTTACTTTAAAAGTCCGTTTGAAAGGTGGTGATCCAACATTAACTGCTGCAGAAAAAGCCCGTGTGACCACAGTTGCACCCTATAATTTGGATGCTTGGGATGGCTACTATGTAGAACGTGAAATTTTATATGGCACACTCAAAGCATTAAATAAGAAAGTTGTAGTGTTGGCTGGGGATACGCATAATGCATGGTCTGCTGACTTGCATACTCAAACGGGTGATTTTGTTGGGGTTGAATTGGCAACCAGTTCGGTCTCTTCACCAGGGATGGAAAAGTATTTAAGTATTCCTTTGGCACAGCTACAACAATTTGAAATGGCATTCACCACGCTCATTGATGAATTGAATTACACCAATTTAAATCAGCGTGGTTACTTAAAAGTCAGCTTTACAGCACAGCAAGTGCAAGCGGATTGGATTTTCGTAAATAACATCAAGGAAAAAACCTATTCAGTGGATACGGCTCGTGCCCATCAAGTGGTTTTAAATAACAATTTGGTTGATGTAAAGACTATTCAGAAAAGTGCATAAATTTTCTAGCCTAAAAAAGCCGAGTTTAGATCGCTCGGCTTTTTAACGTGATAGATGGATTACATCATACTGTCCATATAGGCATCTAAATCTTCATATTTATAGGTTTTACACATTTCATTTTCATATTTTAATAGTTCTAAATGTAACTCTAAAAACTTCACTAAACGCTTTTGATAAAATTGATATTTCTCAGAATCTTTAGTCAAGAATCGCATTTTGAATTTTGCTTTTTTAGCCTGTTTATAAGCCCATAAACAGGTTTTTCGAATTTGTTGTAATTGATAATATTCGGTGTCTTTGGTGCTATCTCTAAATAAATTTTCTTTATAAAATTTGACAAAACCAAAGCTCATTGCAAAGAAAAATAACAGACCTTGCAACAGGGTACTTTCTATAAAATAAAGATTGAGTGCTTGGAGGACGATCAGTACCGCAAGCTTAAGCGGAATATTATTGAGTTGTTGGTATAAATGAGTCGAACTGTGTTTTATTTGTTTGATAATGATGGGAACAATAATCATAAAAAATAACATAATCGCTAAAGCGGCAATGCCATTGGCTTGAAAGCTATCGAATTTAGGAAAATGATTTGCAATATACTGACCTAAACTAAAGTAGATGCTGCAAAAAATCATAATCGACAAAATCCAAGGAATAAACTCCTTTGCTTCATCTAAAAGCCCTTTGGTTTTAATTTGACTATAAAATAGAAAGTTGCGCTTAAATGCTTGTGGGTATTGTTGTTGTAATTGATTTAAATAGAGGGAAACTTGCTTGTTTTGAATCATATAGGCTTCGCTTATCTAAATTTCACTTTGGATATTAACATAAAAAACAATATAAAATTTTAGGCATAAAAAAACCAGCTTATCGCTGGGTTCTTTATTGCACCATTTTAACAAGAATTAAAATGGTGCCCGAGGCCAGACTCGAACTGGCACGCTTTGTGGGCGGGGGATTTTAAATCCCCTGTGTCTACCGATTTCACCACTCGGGCTTTACAAGATTGGAGGCGGAGGTCGGAATCGAACCGGCGTACACGGAGTTGCAGTCCGCTGCATGACCACTCTGCCACCCCGCCATGTCTTGGTGATGCACATATTAGCAATCTTTGAAAAAAAAACAATACTATAATTCATGCATATGCACATAAATTCAGCATATGGAAGAAAATTGTCTAAATAATCATGTATTATTTGCAAAATTGATTCATATCTACTTTGGAGATGTGCCGTGGCATTGGTATTGGATGGTCGCGCATTAGCGAAACAAATTGAAGCAGACTTGTTGACTCGTGTTGAAGCTATAAAAGCAAAAACAGGTCGTACCCCAATTTTAGCGACTATTTTAGTGGGTGATGATGGTGCATCTGCGACATACGTACGCATGAAAGGAAATGCTTGCCGTCGTGTTGGTATGGATTCTTTAAAAGTAGAGTTAGGTAAAGAAACCACGACTGAACAATTGTTAGCTGAAATTGAAAAATTAAACGACAATCCTGATGTTCACGGGATTTTGCTACAACATCCTGTGCCTGAACAAATTGATGAGCGTGCTTGTTTTGATGCCATTTCACTTGAGAAAGATGTAGATGGCGTAACTTGCTTAGGTTTCGGCCGTATGGCAATGGGTGAGGTTGCTTATGGTTCGGCAACACCTGCAGGTATCATGACAATTCTTGAAGAAAATAAGATTGAAATCGCGGGCAAACATGCTGTTGTGGTGGGGCGTTCGGCTATTTTAGGTAAACCGATGGCAATGATGCTACTTCAAGCCAATGCAACAGTTACAATCTGTCATTCTCGCACACAAAATCTTGCTGAATTGGTAAAACAAGCGGATATTGTTGTTGGTGCAGTCGGTAAAGCTGAATTAATCCAAAAAGACTGGATTAAGCAAGGTGCTATTGTGGTTGATGCCGGTTTCCATCCTCGTGAAGGTGGTGGTGTGGGTGATATCCAATTGGTTGGTATTGAAGAGGTAGCTGCAGCTTATACGCCAGTTCCAGGTGGCGTAGGCCCGATGACGATCACAACGTTGATTCGTCAAACTGTGGAAGCTGCTGAAAAGGCGTTAACTTAAGTTCTAATTTATTCTGAGTACAGTGAAAGCCATGCATTCACTGTGCTTAAATCTAGCCTACATTTACACAGCGATATTTATTTTTCAGTAAAAGTAGGCAACATTGTCATTGGCTTAACGCGTTTAAGATGTACTTTTAAGTATTTATATTTGAGATTCAATAAGAAGTATTGTCTCAAACCTTAGCACATGACGTTATTGTCTATCGAATATGAGGAAGAAGCTATATTTCCTCAATATCAAAATAATAATTTTGGTCATATTTTGTATGAGCTGTACTTATCAATTTCCTAAAGCCCCACAACATTTAGTTGATGCTTTGCATGAAGTAATTCCTCAATGCGAATTATTGGCGCAGCAGTTGCCTGAAAGCCCAATTTCGTTATGGTTGATTCCACCTGTTTTTCCAACAGATCGTTTGGATGATGAGGTGATTCGCCGTATTTGGAATGATACACCGTATTGGATTTTTTGCTGGGCTTCAGGTTTAGCAATGGCACAATGGCTGATTGCAGAGCCACAGCATGTAAAAGATAAAATAGTGCTGGATTTTGGTGCTGGATCAGGCGTCGTTGCAATTGCAGCCAAAATGGCAGGTGCAAAACGTGTCATCTGTTGCGATATCGACCCAATTAGTTTGGATGCTTGTCGCGAAAATGCTTTGCTTAATGATGTAGAGCTTGAATATCTAGATGATTTATATAAATCAGAACAGGTTGATGTCTTATTAGCAGCAGATGTTTTATATGATCAATCTAACCGTTTCTTTTTAGATGAGTTTTTAAAATTTTCAACAGAAGTATGGGTGGCAGATAGCCGAGTGAAAAACTTTAGTCATCCAAATTACCAAAAATTGGATGAACGAAGCGCCACCACTTGGCCTGATTTAGATGAAGCCAAAGAATTCAGAAATGTGAGTTTTTATAAGACGCTATGACAGCGTCTTATTTTATTCTGTGATTTACACCTATCTAAAATCAAGAACAGGTATAACGTACAACATGTAAAGTGCTTGGACGGGTATCTAATGCTTGGCGTGTTGCATAATCTTCACTGTTATTTAGACTTGGTGTATTAGAAAGCCCAAATGATGTACGGCTATGTCCAAGTTGAACGCCAGCCTGATCTTTTGCTATTTGCGGATTGATAATTTCATTGGTGCTTAATACAGAAATTTTATAGTTTTTGTTTGCACCCAAAACTTTTTGACATGCACGCTGTAATTTATCAGCATCCAAATCACGATCTGCACGACCTGAAAGGGTGTATGCCAGTGTTGCACTATCTGCTGTTTGATTTTCAATCTGATAACCTGTTACGCCATTGTATTGACGAGGGGTTGTTTGACATGCAGATAAAGCTAAAACGATTAATCCTAAACCTGCATAAGTGATTTTTTTCATCTTTTAAAGTCCTAGCTTTTTGAATTATTTTTAGTATGCCATAGCTTTGCAATTTTCACGATAAGTGAATTGCGTAAATAAAACAGCTTTTTCATGTAAATAAAAAAGCTGTTTTAAATGAATTAGATTGCAAACTATAGTTTGAATTAATCATCCGTAATCAGGCTATGTTTTTTGCTATCTTTCATAAAAACATAGGTGATTAGAGATAAACTGATCATAAAGGTAATGTAATAGAAGAAATAGTTTTCATGCCCAGCATTTTTAAAGCTTAACGCAACTAATTCAGCCGTACCACCAAACACAGTGTTGGCAAGTGCATAAGGTAAGGCTACACCTAAAGCACGAATATGCGGTGGAAATAATTCAGCTTTTACAACCGCATTAATGGCTGTATATCCAGTTACAATGACCATACCACTCATACATAAGAAGAAAGCCGTTTTAGGATCCGTTGTCGAGCCTAAACTATTGAAAATAGGAACGGTAAATAACACACCGAGTACACCAAAAGTGATCATAATCGGTTTACGACCAATTTTGTCAGAAAGTGCACCCACTGCAGGCTGAATCAACATAAAAATAAAGATTGCGGCTGTGGTAATTTCAGTTGCGGTGGTTTTTTCAAAGCCAGAAGTGTTAACTAAATATTTTTGTAAATAAGTCGTAAATGTATTGAAAGCTAAGGTGCCGCCCGCAGTTAGCATAATCACTGTAAATGCTTGTTTAGGATACTTGGTGAATAAAGCCAAAGCACCAGATGTTTCACCGCCATTTTTTGCTTGTTGTTGCGCTTGTTTAGATGATTCTGTTTCAACGAGACCACGACGAATCCAGAACACAACAATTGCGAGTAATGCACCAATAAAGAAAGGAACACGCCATCCCCAAGCATGTAAGGATTCTTCAGAAAGATTATGTTGCAGGATAATCAGTACGCAGAGTGCAAGTAATTGACCTGAGATCAGAGTAACATATTGGAAACTTGAGAAAAAGCCACGATGATTTTTACCCGCCATTTCAGTTAAATAGGTGGCACTTGAGCCATACTCACCACCAACACTTAAACCTTGTAATAAACGCGCAAATAAAAGCAGTGCAGGAGCAAACATCCCAACTGAATCATAAGATGGCGCACAAGCAATGATTAATGAGCCAATACACATCAATGAAACAGAAAGTGTTAAGCCGGCTTTGCGACCTTTACGGTCAGCATAAATGCCCATGATCCATGCACCGATCGGACGCATTAAAAAGCCTAAAGCGAAAACTGCAGCAGCTTGGAGAAGTTTGACGGTTTCATTACCTTCAGGAAAGAACACAGGCGCAAAATAGAGGGTAAATGCGGCATATACATACCAATCATACCATTCGACTAAATTACCAGCTGAGCCACCTAGTATAGATTTGAAACGAGTTTTTCTATCAAGTTGCGAAGTGGCAGCTTGAGGAGATGAATTGGACAAGGCAATTCTCCAAAAGAATATGCAAAATACAGCCTGTTTAACTTTCATTTTGGATGAAAATCAAAGAAGAAAATCAAACAGAGAGAATTTAAGTAAGTATGACGAGGGGATACAAATAATTACAATGGTCGTTATACGCTTGAATGAAAGCAGACCTTATTAGACTTTGGTCTTAGCTGCGTTGAGAGCTCATTATTGTTCCAAGATGAGAAATTCTATAAATAAATGAATATTTTTTTAAAACAGGCATTTAATTTTAAATATTTTATAAATTATAAGAATTTATCTCAAAGTTAAAGCCTATTTATTTGCGTCTAAATGTATGGAATATAAACAATTTAGTAAGCTGAGTTGGATGAATTTAAGAATTTAATCTAGTCGTACAGTAAGTAGTCATGCTATTTATAGTAGCTAAATGTTCATTTTTGAAAATAAAACAATAAGGTTTCACATCTATGGACTTAATGATTCGACAACAGCAAACATTAGCATTGGTTAAGGCTCGGGGCTACATCAGTATTGATGAGATTGCACAGCATTTTGCAGTTACCCCGCAAACTGTACGGCGAGATATCAATCAATTGGCAGATGCCGGACTATTACGTCGTTATCACGGTGGTGCTGCAGTAGACTCAAGCGTTACCAATACAGCATATAGTCAACGGATCAGCCATAATTTAGCTGCAAAACAGCGCATTGCAACAGCTGTTGCAAAAGCAATTCCAGATCATGCATCTTTGTTTATCAATATTGGTACAACGACCGAAGCTATTGCCCATGCTTTATTGCAACATCGCGGTTTAAAAGTGATTACCAATAATTTAAATGTGGCAAAAATTTTGAGTATTAACGATGATTTTGAAGTGCTGATCGCCAGTGGGAAAGTGCGCCCTGATGGAGGCGTGATTGGGCAAGCCACCTCCGAATTTTTTAAGCAGTTTAAAGTTGATTATGCCTTGATTGGTATCAGTGGAATTGATGAAGATGGAACGATGCTCGATTTCGATTTTCAAGAAGTGTCAGTCTCGCAAGAAATTATTCTAGGTGCTCGGCAGGTATTTTTAGCAGCAGATGAGAGCAAGTTCGGTCGCCATGCAATGATGCGCTTAGGCCATCTTTCTGAAATAGATCGGCTTTTTACCAATAAAACCCCCACTGAAAATTATTTAAAACAAATTCATGCAGCAGAAGTAGCTTTAACTGTGGTTTAGGCTAAGTTTTAAACCCATAGTGAAAACATGATAAACGTGAAATTGATCATTTTTTGATAGACATTGATTAAAAAACTATCTATTATTTTCTTAAATGAAAACAAATGAAAATATATTTTCAAAAATGATTGTGAATATATGCAAATGATCAAAGGTGGTGGCGTTTATGACACAAATCAATGAGCAACAAGCTTACTATGATATTGCTGTAATTGGTGGTGGAATAAATGGTGTTGGTATTGCCAATGATGCTGCTGGGCGTGGTTTATCTGTGTTCTTGTGTGAAAAAGATGATTTAGCCAGCCATACTTCGTCTGCAAGCAGCAAGTTGATTCATGGTGGTCTGCGTTATTTGGAACATAAAGAATTTCGTTTAGTCCGAGAGGCTTTAGCGGAGCGAGAAGTCTTACTAGCAAAGGCACCACATATCATTCGCCCTATGCGTTTTATCATGCCACATCAGCCTCATTTACGTCCTGCTTGGCTGATTCGTACGGGTCTGTTTTTATATGATCATTTGGGTAAAAGAGAGAAGCTTGCAGGTTCACATTTGGTTGAGTTTGACTCTAATACCAGCCCACTAAAAACAGCGTTCAAACGGGGTTTTGAATACTCAGATTGTGCTGTAGATGATTCACGCTTAGTGATTTTAAATGCAATGCAAGCACGTGAGAAAAATGCCACTGTGGTGACCCAAACACGCTGTATTTCAGCACAACGAGAACATGGCTTGTGGACTATTCAGTTTGAAAATGAACAGGGTATTTATCACATACAAGCGAAGGCTTTGGTCAATGCTGCAGGACCTTGGGTTGCACAATTCATTAAGCAAGAGCTTCAGTTAAAATCACAATATGGGATTCGTTTAATTCAAGGCAGTCATATTATTGTGCCGAAAATCTATGACGGTGATAAAGCCTTTATTATGCAAAATGATGATCAACGTATCGTGTTTGCAATTCCTTATCTCAATCAATACACCATGATTGGCACAACTGACCGTGAATATTTAGCAGATCCGAATAATGTTGAAATTAGTCAGCAAGAGATTGATTATCTGCTTGATGTATCCAATGATCATTTTAAAGTGCAACTAACTCAAGCCGATATTATTCAGACATTCTCAGGGGTACGCCCGTTGTGTGATGATGAGTCTGATAATCCAGCAGCAATTACCCGTGATTACACTTTGGCTTTATCGCAAGATCATGAAAATGATGCACCATTACTTTCTGTGTTTGGTGGGAAGTTAACCACCTATAGACGCTTGGCTGAATCTGCAATGGAGCATTTGCAGAAGTTTTTCCCTAAAGCTGGAAAACCTTGGACTGGAAAATCCTTGTTGCCAGGTGCTGAGAATTTAATTTCTGTTGATGGGTTGGTTTTAGAAATTCAAAATAAAATCAAAGGGCTTGATCATGAAACTTCAAGCCGCTGGGCACATGCCTATGGAACCTATACATGGAAATTTTTAAATCATTCGACATCTGTTCATGAACTTGGTCAAGATTTTGGACATGGTTTATATGCCCAAGAGGTTGATTATTTGGTTGATCATGAGTGGGCGATCACCAGTCAGGATATTTTAAAGCGCCGTACCAAGTTATATTTAAAATTTACAGAAACTGAAATTCAAGTACTGGATGAATATTTGCTTGAATTGCATGAACGCCGCGTACAGAGAAATGTTGCCTAAGCAAAAATGGAAATATATTGCTTTGCTGAGGATGTGTTATGACCAATCAAAGGTATATAAAACGCGTCGGGTTTCAGGTTGGTAATACAATAAAATCGAATCTGCACCATGTGAACAATATTCCCAACCTGCAACAGCTGCAATAAAATAATAACGATTGCCATCGCGGTCAGAAATATGAACTTCTTGATCATCACGGTCTGCGTTGATGTAGCGTAAATCAAAATGTTGATCAATCGGATAAGTCCAGTTTCCACCGCCACATTCGCCGCCTAATTGGTCAAGCAAGGTTGTTGGAGAATTATTTTGATATTCAATGCGGGATGTTGAAATGATTTTTCCAGTTTCGGCAAAGCGCTGTTTAAGCTGCAAGTAATCTTCATGCATTTCTTTGTGATGGGTTTTTAGATCAGCCTCGCAATCAGGATTTTCTAAAGCAAAATATCTTTTGTTTGCTAACCATTCATATTGATTTTGTTGATTTAATTGCATAATGAACCAATTTTCATTGGCAAAAGTATCTGAAAATTCTGTGGTATCACTTCCGATATAGCCTTCATAAGGTTCAATAGCATTCAGCAAATGAATTTTTCCTTGCCATGCAGTATTTATTGCGGATAAATCAATTGAAATAAGCGGAAGTAAATGCTGTGCTAGAAATAGACTTGAAGGGGCGAAGACGACTTCATGGTCAGGTAACAATGTTAGATAAGGTTGAGCTGTAGTGATGTTTTTAATAGGTGTCATTACGCTTATTTTTAGATCATTGAATGATTAGATTAAATCATAAAAAAGACCGAACTCGTCGGCCTTTTTGCTCGGTTTAGTCAGTTAGCCATAAAGCGCCTAATTTTTCATCCCACTCACTTGGGGTGATGACCATACGACCTGCATTAGGGGTTAAGGTAATCTCACTGAAGAAAACATCGTCTTGAGATAATAAGAAATCAATTCGGCTATAACCATATTTAAAACAAAGATCTTCTGACAATTGAAGCATTTTATTTAATTTTTGCGGTCGTGCTAAACAGCTTGGCGTATTGTTTTTTAGATCAACGGTAAAGGGTTGCAGAATCCAAGATGTGTCATACATATTTGAATAATCTATACCTTTGCTATCTTGTACATCGACTTCGAGATATCGAGGCTGACCTTCAAAACAATGAACACGACATGTTGTAATGGTGAACTTATTGTTTTGATCAGTAAATAAATCAATATGTTGTTCGGCCAAAATTAAAGGAACAATATCTTTGTAATGCCATTCTCGTTTTCTAAAATACATATTTTGTTTAAGGTGGTGATTGAGTTTGTGCTGCGCTTTTTTGATATCAAATTGCGCTTTATCGTTACAGACAATCGCACTGCCACTGTCATGATTGCATTTTAAAACAAACTTGTTGGGAAGTTGATTAAAGTCAATTTCCTCAAAGCATTTATATACGCCAATCAGTGGAACGAAATGGGAACAACAAATTTTATCTGAAATGATTTCTCGTACTGCAAATTTATCCGCTAATTTTGTATGTAAGGGTACTCTTTCATAGATCATTCTGGCGGTGACTTTTTCATTGAAACTTTTAGGCTGATCAAAGTTCGGGGTATAACCCAATTTAGCAATAAATCTTTTGGTGAGATAGCGTCTATCTGAGACAAATTTGGCTCTAATCACTTTTGCCGAATAAATAATATTTTCAATCATGATTAAAAAAAATCAATAAAATAATGAATGTTTGAATTATAGAGAAAATATGAATTTTGTATATGGAAATAGTAATCATTTATATTTTTATTACATAATTGTAATGAATATCTAAACAATAAAGTGAAAAGAATCACTTTAATAACAAAAAGACCGCTATATGGCGGTCTTTTTGTATCAATTAATCAGAGGACTAAGCAGATTTCTTAACAGCTTCTAAAAGCTCATTTTGACGAGTTTTAAGTGCAGCTGGTAAACGTTCACCAAGTTTATCAAATAACTCAGTGTGGCTTTCAATTTCTTTGATCCACTGATCTTTGTCTTGAGAAGTCACAAGATTAAATTGGTCTTTAGTGAAGTCAGAACCTGTCCAGTTCAATTGCTCATAGGTTGGAACAAAACCAATTGGTGTTTCTACTGCTTCAGCACGACCTTCACAACGGTCAATGATCCACTCAAGCACACGCATGTTTTGACCAAAACCAGGCCAAACAAAGTTACCTTCAGCATCACGACGGAACCAGTTTACGTTATAAATACCTGGAAGTTTATTGCCCGCAGCTTTTGCTTTAGCACCAACTTCTTCGCCCATTTCTAACCAATGAGAGAAATAGTCAGCCATGTTGTAGCCAGCAAATGGAAGCATGGCAAATGGGTCACGGCGTACAACACCTTGTTGACCTACTGCAGCTGCAGTTGTTTCAGAACCCATTGTTGCTGCTTTATAAACACCATCAACCCAGTCAAAAGCTTCTGAGATTAAAGGTACTGTATCTGCGCGACGACCACCGAAGATGAATGCAGAAATTGGTACGCCAGCTGGATTTTCCCAGTCAGCATCAATAGAAGGGCATTGACCCGCTGCAACTGTGAAGCGAGCATTTGGATGCGCTGCTTTTTCACCAGCAACATGTGGTTGGCCTTTCCAGTTGGTTAAATTAGCAGGCGCTTCTTTGGTTAGACCTTCCCACCATACGTCACCGTCATTTGTTACAGCAACGTTTGTATAGATGACATCTTTGTGAAGTGTCGCCATGCAGTTTGGATTTGTTTTGATGTTTGTACCAGGTGCTACACCAAAGAAACCAGCTTCAGGGTTGATTGCATATAAGCGACCATCTTCACCTGGCTTGATCCAAGCAATATCGTCACCTACAGTTTCAATTTTCCAACCTTCATAACCCGCTGGTGGAATCAACATCGCGAAGTTGGTTTTACCACATGCAGATGGGAATGCCGCTGCAATGTAATGTTTCTCACCTTGTGGATTGGTCACACCAAGGATCAACATGTGTTCAGCTAACCAGCCTTGTTGACGACCCATAGATGAAGCAATACGTAAAGCAAGGCATTTTTTACCCAATAATGCGTTACCGCCGTATCCTGAACCGTAAGACCAGATCTCACGAGTTTCTGGATAATGCACGATATATTTTTCAGGGTTACAAGGCCATGCAACATCTTTTTGACCTTCAGCCAACGGAGCGCCAACAGTATGTACGCAAGGAACATAATCGCCATCTGTACCCAGTACATCATAAACAGCTTTACCCATACGAGCCATTTTACGCATACTTACAGCAACATAAGGAGAATCTGTAATTTCGATACCGATGTGAGCAATGTGAGAACCTAATGGCCCCATAGAGAATGGAACCACGTACATTGTACGTCCTTGCATTGCACCATCAAACAAACCGTTAAGGCGAGTACGCATCTCAGCAGGAGCTTCCCAGTTGTTTGTCGCACCAGCATCTTCTTGTTTTTCAGAGCAGATGTATGTACGACCTTCAACACGCGCTACGTCAGACGGATCAGAATTCGCTAAATAAGAACCAGGATGTTTTTCTTGGTTCAACGCTTGCATAGTGCCGTTAGCGATCATCAAGTCGATGTAACGTTGATTCTCTTCTTCGCTTCCGTCACACCATTCAATTTTTGCAGGTTTAGTTAATTTAGCAATTTCTTCAACCCATGCAATGAGCTTGGGATGACGAACGAATTCTGGTGCGTTCACTTGGGTCATGGTGAGGCCTATCTAAAATATGTACAATTTTGTGTACAAATAATAATCTGAATGAAGGGATACTACATTCAAATTTAAGTATGAAAAAAAGTGGTGGTATTAAAACATATATTCATAAAAAAAATAAGACTAAAGGCTTAAAAGATACCAATGCTTGAGTTTTTACTAAGTGTTTGATTTTTATTGTCTAACATTGATTATTGTTTGATTTTTATTAGTATTTTAAAACGGAATGTAGGGTATTTTAATTGTAAATAATAATAGTTTACAATAAGTTGAAATTATAAGATTTACTAAATTAATTATTGATTTAATAAATGGACATAATTCGAATTTTACATAAAGGTGCTTTTATTTGTTTAGAAAATCGACGAAATTAGTGCAAATACTTCAAAATAATCAAGCTTATGGACACAGAACTCAAGCCTCTTTCAATGATTTACAATGAAAAGTCAGGTTTTCATGCCAATCAGAAAGATGATATTTATGAAAAACTCATGACCATCTGGACTTCACATGGTTTTGAAATTCAAGTTTTTGATATCAGTTCAGAGCCTGATATAAAAACCCTGATGCAAAAAATCATTCAACGTCATGCACAGTACTCAGATTGCGGTGTCATTGTCGCTGCAGGTGGTGATGGTACGTTGAATGCAGTCGCCTCGCAAATGTTAAATCAAAAAATTCCTATGGGAATACTACCTTTGGGTACTTTTAATTATGTGGCGCGTGTTCTACATATTCCCCTGAATATTTTGGAGGCAGCAAATGTGATCGCCACAGGGGAGCCGCGTGCATCACATGTGGCCTGTATCAACGATCAAATTTATCTAAATAATGCCAGTTTAGGTTTATATCCTTTATTTATTAAAAAACGTGAAGAATATAATCGTAAGTTTGGACGCTTTCCTTTAAATGCTTACACCTCTGGTTTGGATGTACTGATCCGTGACCGTAAAGAACTCAAATTAGAGATCGAAGTAGATGGACAAAAGTATCCTGTAAAAACACCACTGATTTTTTTTGGTAATAATCAACTGCAATTAAAAGAATTGAATTTAAAAATTTCAAAATGTGCAGAGGTGGGTGAGATTGCCGGTGTGGTGATCGCCAAAGGAGATAAAGCCACTTTATTTAAAACCTTGTTTCAAACCATTCGTGGAAAATTGGAAAACGCTTCCGATGTGTATAGTTTTGGTGCACAAAAAGTCATTGTTTATTCAAAAAAGCCTAAACTGACCGTTGCTGTCGATGGAGAAATTGTTTCAATGACGACCCCATTAACCTTACACGTAGAAAAAAATGCTTTAAAAATTATGGTGCCGCATGTTATTGCATCTGTCTGATCTACATTTTGGTACTGAGCGTCCAGAGTGTATACGAGCGATTCAAAAGTTTTGTGCTGTGCATAAACCAGAAGTGGTTGTGGTGAGCGGTGATTTAACTCAACGTGCTAAATTTAAAGAGTTCTATGCATGTAAACAGTTTTTAGAATCGCTAAAAATCCCTTATTTTGTGGTGCCTGGCAATCATGATATTCCTTTATATCATGTCTGGAATCGTGCCTTTAGACCATTTGGCTTATATCAACTGTTCTTTGGTAGTTTAGAACGCACTTTATTTACAGAGCATTTTTATTTAATTGGCATGAACAGTATTCGTCGGCGTTATCATACACGCGGGCATATCTCATTTGAGCAAATTCAAAATGTAAATCAGTTGTTGGTCAATGCACCGAAAAATAAATTAAAAATAATTGTTAGTCACCAACCTTTTTATACTTCAAATGAAGATCATCACTTAAAAGATTGTCCTGCTTTAGGGCAGTTTGCCATTAAAGAATGGGGACAACATCAACTGTATGCTTTATTACATGGTCATTTACATTTAGTTGCGGTCTATGATTTGAATCAAGCCTTTGCGCTAAATTTAAAGCAACCGGTTTATGAAGTTCATGCGGGTACAGCAGTTTCTCGACGCTTACATAAAAATATGCCAAACAGTTTTAATGTGATTCATCAAAATGGTGAGTTTGAGCATTATTTTTTTGATGAGCAATTACAAGATTTTATTGCGAAAAATGAGCTGAAAAATTCTGAATCAGAGCTGATTTGATACAAAAGAAGAAAAAACGTACAAATTAAATAAATTTTTTTTCATTTTCCCCTTGAAGCGTTTATTTCCATCCCCACAAATGTGACATACAAATATTTTGTCGATGACCTAGGAATAAGAAGTCATCTTCGCTGAGTAATCAATGACATTTAAAATGTCTATGGAGTTAGAAATGAGCAAGATTCGTCCTTTACATGACAACGTTGTTATTCGCCGTGTTGAAAAAGAAACTAAAACAGCAGGTGGTTTAATTTTAAGTACTTCAGCAGCTGAACAACCTGCTCAAGGTGAAATCCTTGCTGTAGGTAATGGCAAAATCACTGATAATGGCGTACGCGCTTTAGACGTGAAAGTGGGCGATAACGTATTATTTGGTGCTTACGCAGGTACTAAAGTTAAAGTTGATGGTGAAGAACTTCTTGTGATGAAAGAGTCTGATATTTTAGCGGTATTGGAAGGTTAATCTTCTGCCGTTCAAATGAGTTTTCATCCAAAACATATTGGTCAAAATTTAAAATTTATAAAGATATCTGGAGTTTAGTATGTCAGCTAAAGACGTAAAATTTGGTGATTCAGCGCGTTCAAAAATGATCGCCGGTGTAAACGTACTTGCAGATGCAGTAAAAGTAACTTTAGGTCCTAAAGGGCGTAACGTTGTTATTGATCGTTCTTTCGGTGCACCACACATCACTAAAGATGGTGTAACTGTTGCTAAAGAAATTTCTTTAAAAGATAAATTCGAAAATATGGGCGCGCAATTGGTTCGTGAAGTTTCTTCAAAAACCAATGATATCGCAGGTGATGGTACAACAACTGCAACTGTACTTGCTCAAGCGATCTTAAATGAAGGGATCAAATCTGTAACTGCGGGTATGAACCCAATGGATTTGAAACGTGGTATCGACCTTGCGGTTAGAGCTGTTGTTGAAAATATCAAAGCAACTGCTAAACCAGCTTCTGATACCAAAGCAATTGAACAAGTCGGTTCGATTTCGGCAAACTCTGATGAAACTGTAGGTAAGTTGATTGCGCAAGCAATGGAACGCGTTGGTAAAGAAGGCGTGATTACTGTTGAAGAAGGTTCAGGCTTTGAAGATGCGCTTGATGTTGTAGAAGGTATGCAGTTTGACCGTGGTTATATCAGCCCGTACTTTGCAAACAAACAAGATACTTTGACTGCTGAACTTGAAAATCCATTCATTCTTCTTGTTGATAAGAAAATTGGTAATATCCGTGAATTGATTACAGTTTTAGAAGCTGTTGCAAAAACAGGTAAACCATTACTCATCATCGCTGAAGATGTTGAGGGTGAAGCACTTGCAACACTGGTTGTAAACAACATGCGCGGTATCATCAAAGTATGTGCGGTTAAAGCGCCTGGTTTTGGTGATCGTCGTAAAGCAATGCTTCAAGATATCGCGATCTTGACAGGTGCTACTGTGATTTCTGAAGAAGTGGGTATGTCTTTAGAACAAGCAACGCTTCAAGATTTAGGTACTGCACATAAAATCACGATTTCTAAAGAAAATACTGTGATTGTTGATGGTGCTGGTGATGCAAATCAAATTGCTGAACGTGTAACTCAAATTCGTGCTCAAATCGAAGAATCAACATCTGAATACGATAAAGAAAAACTTCAAGAGCGCGTAGCTAAACTCGCTGGCGGTGTTGCTGTAATCAAAATTGGTGCTGCAACTGAAGTTGAAATGAAAGAGAAGAAAGACCGTGTAGATGATGCGCTTCATGCAACGCGTGCTGCGGTTGAAGAAGGTGTTGTTGCAGGTGGTGGTGTTGCGTTGGTACGTGCAGCTAAAGTACTTGACGGTCTTGTTGGTGCAAATGATGACCAAACTGTAGGTGTGAACATCCTTCGTCGTGCGATTGAAGCGCCACTTCGTCAAATCGTGTCTAACGCTGGCGATGAGCCATCTGTTGTGATCAATGCAGTGAAAAGCGGTGAAGGTAACTTTGGTTACAACGCTGCAACTTCACAATATGGTGATATGTTAGAAATGGGTATCCTTGACCCTGCTAAAGTAACGCGTTCTGCACTTGAGCACGCTGCATCTGTTGCTGGTTTGATGTTAACAACTGAATGTATGATTACTGATATCCCAGAAGACAAACCTGCTATGCCTGATATGGGTGGCATGGGTGGTATGGGCGGTATGATGTAATATCGTTTCGATCTCAGATCATAAAAAATCCCCGCTTTTATGCGGGGATTTTTTATGCAAGTTACTTTATTCTTGTTTTTTGTAGATTTATTATTATCCTTTTCTACTATTCGGTAAATATAAATACAATACGAAAATTGTGAGGGGGGAGAAAAATGAAAAGATTAATTTTCATTATTGTAATTAGCCTGATGTTAACTGGATGTTTAAGTATGATGGGGCAACGACTTGAAACTAGAAATGATTTAATGCAGTCTTGGGTAGGCGAGACAGAAGAAAAAATGGGGACCACCATCTAGAAGTTATACAGTTCCGAGTGGCGCTAAAATTATTTCTTATAATGATGATTGGGGTTCTAGTGTTGAAAAATTTATGCTGGAACGCGGTAAAGTGACCAAATGGGGATATACCAATTGTTCAATGAATCTCAATCGGCCTGATAAAATAGACAAGAAAAAACCCATTCCAAAACCTTCACTTTAATGAATTATTTATAGAAATAATTTTAAGAGATAAGGAATTTCGTCAAGTTAAAAAATATCACAGTGCTTTGACTTGATTAACACAGCAAAGAGAAATTAGGCTTTTATAAATTGACATTTTACGCTCGGTGGAATGTTAATGTTCTCTCTAACTGATTTAAAAACAATAATTTATCTAAAAAGAATAATCACCCAAGTAAAGAAAATAATTGCTTGAGCTACAAACTGCGCAGCACTTCCCATATCTTTGGCATTTTTAGACAGTGGATGGCGTTCTAAAGAAACTCGATCAACGACAGCTTCTAATGCTGAATTAAACAGTTCTACAATGATTGCCAATAAGCACACAGCAATCATCACTGCTTGTTCAACAGAAGAGACATCAACGAAGAATGTAATCGGAATTAAAACAATATTAATCCAAACAATCTGACGGAAAGCAGCTTCATTTTGATATGCAGCTTTAAATCCTGCTAAAGAATAGCCAGTTGCATTGAGAATGCGTTTGAAACCCGTCGTACCCTTAAATGGAGAATAATCACTCATACATCAAAGCAGCTAAATTTTTAAAAAGTGTATTATTTTAAACTTAAATGGGGATTAATTTTAAACAAAAAGCACTAAGTTTAGAAAAAATTAAGCAAACATTTGAATCGTTTGCTTAATTTTTTGAATAAATCAGATGTTACTTTGCATTTGGATTGGTTTTTAAGTACGCATCCAAAGCTTTACGACCCAGCGCAGGATCATCGGTAAATACACCGTCCACACCAGCTTTAAAATACATCTCATATTCTTTATTCGCGCCAGCTTCACAACGCTTGGCTGCATCTGCTTCACCAGTACTACATTTTAAATTGTTGGCAAGGAAATTATTTTCAGGACGGAAAGTATATGGATGGACTTTTAAGTTCACAGCATGAGCATCTGTAACAAAAGAAGAAGGTGCAGTATAGCTATCATTAAAAATATACGGTTTCCATGGACCAACACCATCAGCATATTTGGCAACTTCTTTTAAACCTTGTGCTGTGGCCATATCACCATAGGTGGTTTTAATCCCTTGTACGACATAATCTGCTGGACTGATTTTCTTATCATCATAAAGCTGAATAATTTTGGCATGCTTTAAGCTTTTATGGGCTGTCAATTGGTCTTTAAAGTACTTTAAATTATTTACTTCAAATGACTGTAGATAAATCGGTGCAATTTCACGGCTATATTGGTACTTTGCCAAAGTTTTAAGCAATGGATCTTCCATGGCTAAATTTAGTTTTTGAAAATATGTTGGGTGCTTGGTTTCAATATAGAGCCCAACCACCTTACCAGTTATTTTATAATTCTTTTCAGCCAGTTCAATGATCTGCTCAAGGGTGGGAATATTAAATTGGTCATTGTATTGGGTATTGTTCGGGCGTAACGCTGGGATACGCTCACGTGCTTTAAGTTGATTCAATTCATTTAAAGTAAAGTCTTCAGTAAACCATCCCGTTAACGATGTCCCATCGATGATTTTTGTTTTCTTACGATCTGCAAATTGGCTGAATGTACTGACATTGGTTGTACCGCCAATTTCATTTTCATGACGTGCAACCAAAACCCCATCTTTAGTCGATACTAAATCTGGTTCAATAAAATCAGCACCATCATCAATGGCTTTTTGATAACTTTCAAGGGTATGTTCAGGACGTAAAGCACTGGCTCCTCGGTGACCAACGATAATAATTTTTGGTTCCTTGTATTCGGGCGTGACGTTATCTATATTTTTATCGTCATCATTACAAGCAGTTAATAAGGCCATGATACTTACCAATAACCCAGTATTTTTAATCATATTTCTCTCAAATTCTTATAAGTAAACTGAGCGTAGTGTATGTGGTTAAATTGACACTGTGATGACATCAAGATGAAAAGATGATGAAATCTTTTTTGTAGATTTACGATCCGAAGAAATGAATTCTTCACAGTTTCTTCATATTTAAACTTATCATTCGCTTTTCTGTTATTTTTCCTTGAGTTTTTAGTTCAAGTCACAGAATATCCATATAAAGCAGATTTAATTGTTCGAACAGCTTTAACCTCAATCCTTTGACACAGAACCTACTCTGATGCTCTCTAAATTTTTTATTCAACGTCCTATTTTTGCCTGTGTACTCGCAATTATTGTTATGGCTTTAGGCGTATTTTCAGTCTTAAATTTACCTATAGAGCGATACCCTGATATTGCTCCACCACGAATTACTGTTTCGACAACATATACAGGCGCAGATGCTGAAACGGTTGAAGAGAGTGTTACACAGGTTTTAGAACAACAAATTAAAGGGATCGACCATCTACTGTACTTTAGTTCGAGTAGTGACTCATCAGGTCGTGCTAGAATTAGTATCAGTTTTGAAAATGGAACTGACCCAGATACCGCACAAGTACAAGTACAAAATAGCATTAATGGCGTACTTAACCGTTTACCTGACGATGTACAGCGTCAAGGTGTAACGGTAAATAAATCACTTGGCGATACATTTATGGTGGTGGGTTTATATGATGAAACGGGTAAAAGTAACAATATCGAGTTAGGTGACTATTTATCTGATCATATAGAACAAGAATTATCACGGATTGAAGGGATTGGTGAAGTTGATGTATTTGGCTCACAATATGCCATGCGAATTTGGCTCAATCCGAATTTGCTTCGACAATATCAATTGATGCCCAGTGATATTCGGACAGCAATTGAGGCACAGAATACACAGGTTGCCGCTGGTGGTGTAGGCGATTTACCAGTAACTGCTGACCAATATTTAAATGCAAAAGTCACTGCTGGTTCACGTTTAAGAACTGTGGACGAATTTAAGAATATTATAGTCAAATCCAATACCGATGGAGGCTATATCTATTTAAAAGATGTGGCGCGTATTGAATTGGGCGCAGAAAACTACCAATCTTTTAATACCATCAATGGTTATCCTTCATCAGGTATGGGGATTTCTTTATCCTCAGGTGCAAATGCACTAGCAACATCGGCATTAATCAAAGCCGAGTTGGCAAAGATTTCTGAAAAACTACCACAAGGTTATAAGATTGTTTATCCACGTGATAATACGCCGTTTGTGCAAGAATCCATTAAAGAGGTGGTAAAAACATTATTAGAAGCCATCGTATTGGTGGTTCTGGTCATGTTTATTTTCCTACAAAGCTGGCGTGCAACGTTGGTTCCTACTATTACTGTTCCGATTGTAATTTTAGGTACTTTTGCGGTACTCAATGTGCTCGGCATGAGTATTAACACATTGACTTTATTTGCCTTAGTGTTGGCAATTGGTCTGTTGGTCGATGATGCGATTGTTGTGGTGGAAAATGTCGAGCGTTTGATGCATGAGCAGGGTCTAACTGCAAAACAGGCATCTATCGAGTCTATGCAGGAAATGACAGGGGCTTTGATTGGAATTACAGTGGTCTTGACGGCTGTATTTATCCCGATGGCATTCTTTACGGGTTCAACAGGTGTGATTTATCGTCAATTCTCCATTACCTTAGTGGCGGCAATGGCCTTGTCACTGTTGGTTGCATTGATATTAACCCCTGCACTGTGTGCCATTATTTTAAAACCGAACCCCAAACCCATGCGTTGGGCCACTTGGTTTAATCGCAAACTTGAAAATCTAAGACAACGTTATATTCGACTGATTCAAAAGACCTTAAATTTGAAATGGGTGGTTTTGACGATTTTTGTGGCTTTGATTGCTGTGTTTTCACTGATTTATCGGACTTTACCTACTAGTTTTATTCCAAGTGAAGATCAGGGTATGTTGAGTGTACAGTTCCGTTTAGCCGATGGTGCACCGATGTCAAGTAGTCAGGTGGTTGGAGAAAATATTCGAAGATATTTCCTTGAAAATGAAAAACAAAATGTAGATATTGTATTGATTCGTTATGGGCGTAATTTTTCAGGTACAGGACAAAATTTAGGAACAGGCTTTGTAGCCTTAAAGCATTGGGATGATCGGTCAGGTACACAAAATTCTGCGCAAGCAATTCGTGAACGTGCAACAAAATATTTTAGTCAAGATCGCAATGCTCGGATTACAGTGAGTTTGCCTGCTTCTGTAAATGGTTTGGGAGATAGTGATAGCTTAGAATTCTGGATTCAGGATATTAATGGTCAAGGTCGAAAATATTTAGACCAACAATTCAATACATTGCAGGCGCAAGCCAAACAGTTCCGATCCTTTGAGAATCTGGATAAAAAGTCCAATCCCGATAAATCTAAGTTAAAAGTTGATGTTAATCAAAAATTGGCATTGGCAAATGGACTGAGTCAAACCGCGATTAACAACACCTTGTCAGCAGCATGGGGTGGTTCTTATGTAAATGACTTTATTGATCGTGGGCGAATTAAACGAGTAATGATGCAGGGCGATGCAGAATTTCGTTCCAAGCCAGAAGACCTACAGGTATGGACGGTGCGTAATGCACAGAACCAGATGGTGCCATTTAGCAATTTCGCAACAACGCGCTGGGAAGGTGGGCCAGATGTAGTGAATCGTTTCCAAGGTTATACCGCCTTGCAAATGGAAGCCAATGCTGCGGCGCATACTAGTTCAGGTCAAGCCATGAAAGATATTCAGACCTTGATTAGTCAACAAGAGGGAATAGATGTTGCGTGGAGTGGCTTGTCATTTGAAGAACAAAAATCCAGTAGCCAAGCATGGTTACTCTATTTGATTTCAATCGGCTTTATTTTTCTTTGTCTAGCAGCTTTATATGAAAGTTGGTCGATTCCAACTGCTGTGATTGCGGCAATTCCTTTGGGGATTGGAGGCAATATTATTTTCAGTAAATTGATAGGTTTTCCAAACGACATTTATTTTCAAATTGCATTGTTGACCACGATTGGTTTGTCTTGTAAAAATGCGATTTTGATTGTTGAGTTTGCTGCTCTGTCTCAGGAAAAAGGTAAAACAGCTATTGCAGCTGCATTAGAAGGTGCAGGGCTGCGGTTACGTCCAATTCTAATGACATCATTAGCCTTTGGTGCGGGGATTATCCCATTGGTTGTTGCATTTGGTGCAGGTGCTGCCAGCCGTCAAGAAATTGGTGTAAGTGTGTTAGGTGGAGTGATCTTTGGAACGGTTTTGGTTTTACTGTTTATCCCATTTATGTATGTGTTGGTTCGCTCAATTTTTAAATCAAAAGCACCCTCTGGGTAATGGTGTCGATTGATGGCCTTAGCTTGATCAATGTTCTTAGATGAGGATTGATCAAGCTTAAAATCATACAGAACCGTTAAAACATGTTTCACAACAAAAAACATCTTTATTTTCGTGGGATTGCAGTCCAACATGTGGCAAAAGTTTGATGGAATTTGGATCATCCTATGCAATTTTCTTTGGCACTCGTTTCAGAAATAGAAAAAGCCATTCAAAACCATCAATTTGATATCATCGAAAAACAATTTGAACAAATCAATGACGCTGATATCGCAAAAATTTTGGCAGACTTATCTTTAAATGAACAGCTGACATTGGTGGAGTATTTGCCCAATGCTGCGTACATTCTTGAGTTTTTATCACTCGAACAACAACTTAAAATTTCTGAGCATTTACCAAAACAAATACTGGTCAATATCATTTCTGAGATGCACTCGGACGATCGTACAGATTTATTTAAGTATTTGCCTTATGCATTACAGCAAGCTGTTTATGCTGATTTAAGCACTGAAATACAACTGCAGATCCAACATTTAGCCAGATATCCAGAAGAGTCTGCTGGTGCAATCATGAGTTCAGATTATGTGACATTGTCACCTGATTTGAACATGACGCAAGCCATCAAGCAGATCAGAGCAATTGCTACAAATCGTGAAACAGTCTATTTGATTTATGTGATCAATCCTCAAGGTACGTTACTTGGGGTTGTGTCCTTACGTGAAATTATTCTTGCTGAGCCTGAACAAACCATTGCTGAAGTTATGAGTACGGATTTGATTGTAGGGGATGTTAATGAAGACCAAGAAAGTATTGCAGAGAAGTTGCATTATTATGACTTTATTGCGCTGCCTATCGTTGATGAGCAACAGCGTCTTTTAGGTATTGTCACTTATGATGATGCGATGGATGTTGTCACCGAAGAAGCCACTGAAGATTTTTTAAAATCCAGTGCAGTCTCATCTTCTCCTAAAATGAGTATTAAGACAGCGCCGATTCATTACCTATATAAGAAACGGGTATTTTGGTTGGTGATTTTAGTTTTTGGCAGCTTATTGTCTGGATTTGGGATTGCCCATTTTGAAGATATTATTGCAAAAAATATTGTGCTGGTATTCTTTTTGCCGCTTTTGGTCGGGAGTGGTGGGAATGCCGGTTCACAGTCGGCCACGTTAATGGTGCGGGCATTGGCAACGGGTGATGTACATTTAAAAGATTGGATGTACCTGATTGGGCGTGAAAGCTTGGTCGGTTTATGCTTGGGCGGAACAATGGCAATTGCTGTGTCCATTCTTGGCTACTTTAGAGGGGATGCAATGGTCGCCTTGGTTTTAGCTTTAAGTATGATGGGTATAGTATTGATGGGCTGCTTAATAGGGATGAGTCTGCCATTTATATTAAATCGTTTAAAGCTGGATCCAGCAAGTGCTTCGGCACCTTTAGTCACTTCGATTTGTGATGCAACAGGTGTTATCGTTTACTTATGTATTGCATCGATTATTTTATAAGACATGGCTGAAGGGTATAAGCTTTAAAAATGCTTGGCTGATCATGTTTAATTAGCAATATCTTTTCTTAAATCACGACAACTGGGAATATCTGTATAGCGATATACCTGATAACCTGCTTGCTCTAACATCTCGTCACGTTGTGCATCGATATGCTCTTTGCCAAGGTGACTGGGATCATCGAGTTCAATAATAGCAATTACTTCAAGCTGTTTATCGAGTAAAACAAAATCGGTCACTTTACGATTGAATTTGGAACGCAATTTAAATTGATTGCAATCAATTAATGCGCTAAACGCGACTTGCGCAAGTACATGATGTTGTGGAAAGGCTTCATTTAAACGGAAAAACATTTTCTGTTCAAAAGGGGTGATCACAAGTTTTGCATAATAATGTTTATTTCGAAATAAATACTGACCAAAGCAGGCAAGCAATAAAGCAATGGTTGCGATACTGCCAATCAATAAAAATAAAATTTGATGTAAATCGAGAGACATAAGCGATCGGTATCATATAGACAAGAAAAAACCCACTCAATCATGAGTGGGTTTTTAAAATCTGGCTCTCCAACCTGGGCTCGAACCAGGGACCTGCGGATTAACAGTCCGTCGCTCTACCGACTGAGCTATTGGAGAATCTGGAACGCATTTTAGGGATGAAATGGGAATGGGTCAAGGAAAAATTGTTAAATCCATCATAAAAAAGCATTATTTGCTAAATATTTGATCATTCTGAATAAAAGTAAATCTGAATAAAAATTAAAGTTGTTTTAAGCGTTCTGAAATTGAGAGTGAAATCAATTATAGTCAACCTGTCAAAAAAACTCAGACTCAAGAATATAATTTCTATTAATATTTTTAATTAAATCAATTTTATGGAAAAAATAAATTGTTAATTATAAAAAGCTTGCAACACCACATCTTACATTCAAAGTTTAAATTCCTTTGCGTAGGCGATGCCAAACCTTGCGCTGCTAACAAAGCAGTGCTTTGTTTTTGCTCATGGGCGAGGGGGACGTCCTGTACCTCCGCCCAACGGCGACATCCCTGTCGCCCCGCGGTAGGATAACCATCTAGGATTCAAAAGTACAAAAATGAATTGATAACTAACATTTTCTAAAATTTGATACAAAAACATAAGCTTTATTTATAATCAATGACTTGTATGAATAATTAAATGATTTGACCCTACATCTTTTCTTTATAGAAAATAAAGATATAAAAAAGCCCACTGCATGATGAGTGGGCTTTTTAGAATCTGGCTCTTCCACCTGGGCTCGAACCAGGGACCTGCGGATTAACAGTCCGTCGCTCTACCGACTGAGCTATGGAAGAATAGATGGCTCTCCAACCTGGGCTCGAACCAGGGACCTGCGGATTAACAGTCCGTCGCTCTACCGACTGAGCTATTGGAGAATCTGATGCGCATTTTATGGATGAAAGCCAAAGTGGTCAAGTGAAATGATAAGAAAAAAGGCTTAAATGTTTTTTTATTGTCCGAATTTAAAGAGTTTGTATATATATTGATTATTTTTAAAGTTTTCTAGTTCTTTATTCGAGATTAAATGATCATAAGTGATTAAATTTTGTTGCAGTTGGAGAAGGGTTTGTATTCGTTGTGATGGTTTCATTCGGACTAAAGCGCTAAAAATAATCGTGATTTCTAAGATTTGAATATTTTTAAAACGCAAGTTTGATGAAATCACTATCTTTTTAGCCCTATAGGCTTTTTTCCACAAAAAATGTTGTTGCATAATTTGATCAATAAACATTAAGTCAAGTTCGTAACACATACCAAAAGAAAAGCCTCTATGTTCTTGCTGTATTTTACGCATGCTGAAAGCGGAAATTTGTGCATAATCGAAGGTGATTTTTATTGCATGCATTTGAATTTGACAAAACTCGGAATGAAAACGTATCTGTGGTCGTCCATGTTTGATCAGCAAAGACAATGAAATAAGTTCAAACAACACGATAAACAGCCAAAACAGGACCACCAAAATGAAAGTGAAGCTGATATCGTCCGAATTGGTAATATAGAGATAACAGGGGATTTGAATGGCGCTAAGCATGGCATAACTATAAAAGATTTTTATTGGATCTGCTTTTACAGTGTAACTAGGATTGATCATATTAGAATTGAAAAAAATGAATCATATAAAAAGGCCATTCTAAAATGAATGGCCTTTATCCAAAAATAAAATGCTTAGATCTTATTTTTCAACACCAGCTTCTTGGCCTGCATATTTCGCGTTTGCATAGTCCCAGTTTACAAGGCTTTCTAAGAAAGTCGAAATGTATTTAGGACGAGCATTACGGAAGTCGATGTAATATGCATGCTCCCAAACGTCAATTGTAAGTACCGCTACTTTGCCATGTGCAAGTGGAGTATCTGCATTTGAAGTTTTAAGAATAGAAAGCTCGCCATTCACTTTATCAGCAACTAACCAAGCCCAACCTGAACCGAATTGAGTTGTTGCAGCAGCAGCGAATTCTTCAGCGAATTTTTCGTAAGAACCGAAAGCCTCATCAATTTTAGCAGCTAAAGCGCCAGTAGCTTTACCGCCACCGTTTTTAGCCATACAGTTCCAGTAGAATGTGTGGTTCCAAACTTGTGCAGCGTTGTTGAATACACCTGCTTTAGATGCATCGCCAGCTACAGCCACAATGATCTCTTCTAAAGTTTTACCTTCAAGATCAGTACCATTGATTAAGTTGTTTAAGTTTACAACATAGGTATTGTGGTGCTTGTCATGATGATATTCTAAAGTTTCTTTACTGATGTGCGGCGCAAGATCTTCATAGCCGTATGGTAAAGCAGGTAAAGTAATGGTTGTCATGTTTTAAATTCCTTGCATTTAGCTGGGTTTTAACATTAAGTGGCTTTATTGTAATGGATTCTTTCAACAATTGTGCAAGATGTTAAATAACAATACACAATTTATTTCGATTTAATACGTATAAAGAAAATGTAAAAAATGCATCGCATTTTTATGAAAAAATGTCTAATCGGCAAGCCAATATTTGTCTACAAATGAGCTACATTTTTAGGATAACACTTAAATTGGATTGTTGAGTTCGAAATAGCGATAATCAATCTTGAATTGTTCAGCGATCGCTTGACCAAGTTGTTGAACACCGTACCTTTCAGTTGCATGATGACCACATGCATAGTAATGCACATCTAATTCTTTTGCTTCATAAAAAGTACGCTCACTCACTTCACCTGAAATATAGGCATCACAATTCATTGCTGCCGCTTTGCCTATAAAATCCTGTGCTCCGCCTGTACAAAATCCAACTTTTTGGATCAGCGTTTTTTCTGCGGTTAAATGTATGGAATTGAAGCCTAATTTTTCAGTAAGAAGGTGTTTAAAATCTTCTGGTGAGATTGGAGCTTTTAAATAACCGATATTACCAATCGGATTGCGTTCGCTTGGGTCTAAAGCTTCAATATTTTCCAGTCCAAGGATTTTGGCAATCATTGCATTATTCCCTAGTGTTGGATGTGAATCTAAGGGGAGGTGGTATCCAACAAGTGAAATATCATTTTGGATTAATGCTTTGATTCGTTTGCCACGCATGCCTGTGATTGGATAGGGTTCGCCTTTCCAGAAGTAGCCATGATGAACCAAGAGAAGGTCTGCTTGTTGTGCAATTGCTGCATCAATTGCATCCTGTGACGCCGTGACTGCACACAGGATTTTTTTTACTTCAGATCGTCCTTCGATTTGTAATCCATTGGGCGCGTAATCTTTAAATTCATGCGATTTTAAGGTTTGATCACACCATTGGATGATATCTTTGAGTAAAGCCATGAATAACCTTTAATTAAATTAAGTGTGTTAAGAACATCAAAACATATTTTAAATTGTAACTAAAGCTGAACAAAACTCTTTGTGTTTTTTATGTTTCTTGATTGAATTGCTTTACAATATACAAATTGCTTTTGCATCAACGAATTAAAAAATTCTTAGAGGAATAAAAACGTGCGGCGTTCATTTACTTGGCTCCCTTGGGTTTTACTGATATTGGTTATTATTTGTTTTGTGGTTTGGCAAAAACTTCAACAGCCCAAAGCGCCTATTGCTGCTGATGGTGTGAAAATGCCAGCTGAGAAAGTTGAACCTTTGGTCAATACATCTCGAACGGGCGGTGTGGTGTCTTATAGTGCTGCGGTCAAAGTTGCCGCACCAGCAGTAGTCAATATTTTTACAACTCAAAAAGTAAAACAAAATCATCCATTACTCAATGATCCTGCGTTTAGAGAATTTTTTGGAAATCAGATTCCTGAACAAAATCAAAACCAGAATGAAAATAGTTTGGGTTCAGGGGTAATTGTTCGTCCAGATGGTTATATTTTGACAAATAACCATGTGATTGCTCAAGCAGAACAAATTGTTGTTGCCTTGCAAGATGGTCGTCGTGCTGAAGCAACTGTAATTGGCACAGATCCTGATACAGATTTGGCTGTGATCAAAATAGAATTGAAAGAATTACCTGTATTACCATTTAAATTGAGTGGGAATGAGGTAGGAGATGTTGTACTGGCAATTGGAAACCCATTTGGTGTAGGGCAAACTGTAACTCAGGGTATTATCTCTGCGACAGGCCGTTCTGATCTCGGTATTAATACTTATGAAGATTTTATTCAAACAGATGCAGCAATTAATCCAGGTAACTCTGGTGGTGCATTGATTGATGTGGCGGGGAATTTGATTGGCGTCAATACTGCAATTTTCTCTCAGTCTGGTGGTTCATTGGGCATTGGCTTTGCCATTCCTGCGAAAATCTGTCAACAAATTTTAAATTCGATTTTGAAAGATGGTCGTGTGATTCGTGGATGGATGGGTATTAGTTTAGTCCCACCAACCCAAGCGGATGTATTGCAGCCACGTCAGCCTGGTGTTGTAGTTGCTGATGTATTGAAAAAAGGTCCTGCGGCGGAAGCGGGAATTAAAGTCGGTGATCGTATTATTAAAGTGAATAATGAAGATATTACTTCAACCTCACATTTAATTAATTATGTTGCACTTCAAGCACCAAATACCGATATTCAAGTTGAAGTCATTCGTGGTGAACAAACTGTCAATCTCACTGTTAAAGTGGGTGAACGAAAAGTTCAAAGTGCTGATTCACAGTTTATCCCTTTACCACGACGTTAAGTATCGCAAAAAATTTAGCCCTGATGAATCAGGGCTTTTTTATTTCGAAAATGAAGGTTTTCCTTAGCTCAAAAGACTATTTAGTGTTAGTGAGGCCAATTGGCACAGGGATTAGGTAATAGGCTATGGATTGCGCCAACTTCTTCATTTGAGAGCTTTGTATCTTTATTTTTATCTAAGAATTTAAATAACTTAATGTTTTTATCTTGACCTTTAAAGCGTCGGTCATCTGGCCATGGGAGTGGATCAAAGTCTTTGACTTTTAAGAACTCATTGAGCTCAAAGGTACCATTTTTATTTAAATCATAGGTTTTATGGAATTTCTCCCAGTCTAAAGAAGCCGGATCACAGGCAAAGCTAAAGCTTGAAAATGCACTACAACTGAGAATTAGACTATAGATTATTTTATTCATTTGTTTTATCCCATTTTTTTAATTAGCTTTGATTATAAAGACAAAGTGATTTTAAACGAATGGCTGCATCTCAACAAAACTATTTCCGTCTTGATTCAATCTATTCGATAGAAAATACTATATTTTTAAAACAAAAAAACAGTGCCGAAGCACTGTTTTTATTGCAATAAAACGCTATTCAATCAACTTTCTTGTTGAATTCCAGCAACTAACCAATCTTGAGTAGACCCTGCTGGTTTAACAAAGTGCCATACTTCTGAGAACGGTACAGGTTGACTATTTAAGTCTTCGCTGACAGTTCCTGTAAAACGAACACTCACCACGTATTGTCCATTTTCTGTTGCACTATCCAATACCAATGCATTTAAGTTCGAAAACTCAGCCACATCTTGATCTTGGTTTGCCATGATATCGCTGTACATTGACTGATAAAGATCAGCTGTTAAATAGCGCTGAATTTCAGCAATGTTGCTCACAGAGTTCATTGACTGAATATGGTTAAAGCGTTGACGAGCAACACGTAAGAAAGCAGCAGGTTCCGTTCCATCTGGAAGTTGATTGCCGCTTTGCATTGACGCTGCACCAAAAGGTGCTTGTGTTGCAGTACCACCATTCACCGACTGACCAAAAATATTGGTAGAGTCATTCGAACTACGTGTCGCATTGTTTTGCCCAAATGGCGTAGATGTTGAACCTGCGCTATTTGGTGCATATGGATTATTACTGGCTAATTTTTTTTTTGCACCGAATTTACGGAATAAGAAGAATGCAGCACCAGCAATCAGGATTAACCAAATCCAACTTGGAATTCCACCTTGTTTCTCTTCTTGTTGAGCAGCTGCTTGTTGTTTCGCTAATTCAGCATCATTGGTCTGAGCTTGTGCGTTACCATTATGATCATCAGCCATCGCATTTGCCGCAATCGCACCTACTGCTGCACCTGCAACACCAGCAGCAACCATTTTACCTACACCAGAACCTGATTTTTGTTGACCAGGTTGAGCAGGCGTTGGTTGTTGAGCAGGCGTAACTTGTCGAGGTTGAGAATAAGACTGACTTGAACTCGAAGAACGGCTCATGCCATGGCTTTTACCACCACCTGCACGTTTTGCTTCAGCTAAAGGTGCTACAGCCAAAGTTGCCATTAAAATACCTGCGATCAAGCCGCGCTGTCGAACTTCCATTGAATCTACCTATATTAAAAAATATGTTGATGAATATGGGTGCAAGCATATTACTGTATTGCTTTCCATAGTTCTCTTTATGCAGTCTTTTTAAGAGAATTTCAATGTTTTTAAGATTTATTTGCACATATATTCACATAAACATAACGAATATATTGCTGGGCTTTTAAAGCTCAATACAGATTTTCTAATCTATTGAAATAATTAAAACAATCAAATTAAAAAGGCTTTTATCATATCGGTGGAATTGTCTTGTGATATACAAATTTAGCGAGGCAATTTATGATAAAAATTCTCATGATTTAAAAGATAATTTAAAGCATCCAGTAGATAGCTTTTATCTTTTAATTATTTGAATACATATTGAACGCTCAATCCGTTATAAAAATGATTAAACCAACTATTGTTTTAGTTTTAGTCAAATATTTATTTTTTTATTGGATTTGTGAGGGTTCATTTAAATAAGGGATAAGATACAAATTTTTATTTAAACTATCTATCAACGCAAGCTTACTTCCTTGTAAGACTTGATCTTATTTTATAACGTGATAATTAGACCTCATCACTCAATTGCATGGCCTCTGTTAACGCCTCATGCAGTCGAGCTACTGCAATGATTTGTACACCTGCAATAGGCTTTTGTGGTGCATTGCCTCTAGGTACGATGATGTATTTAAAACCATGTTTTATGGCTTCTTTTAAGCGCTCTTGTCCATTGGGAACTGGGCGTATTTCACCTGATAACCCCACTTCACCAAATACAGCCAATTGTTGTGGTAAGGCTTTAGAGCGTAAACTTGAAGCACAGGCCAAAAGTACCGCAAGATCAGAACCTGTTTCGGTAATTTTCAAGCCACCCACGACATTGACATAAACGTCTTGTCCAGAGGTCTGTACACCACCATGACGATGCATGACTGCAAGCAACATATTTAAACGGTTTTGTTCTAAGCCCAGTGCAACCCGACGTGGTTGTCCATGCGCATCATCAACCAGTGCTTGAACTTCAACCAATAACGGACGTGTCCCTTCACGGCTGATCATCACCACTGAACCGGGAATCGCTTCATCATAACGACTTAAAAAGATGGCAGACGGATTGGCGACTTCTTTTAAGCCCTTATCGGTCATGCCAAATACACCAAGTTCGTTGACCGCACCAAAGCGGTTTTTGACAGCACGAATCATACGGTAGCGGGAGTCAGATTGGCCTTCAAAATACAGTACGCAATCGACCATATGTTCAAGCACACGAGGCCCCGCCAATGCACCTTCTTTGGTGACGTGACCAACAAGAAATAATGCTGTACCACTATTTTTTGCAAACCGAGTCAAGAGTGCAGCTGACTCACGAATTTGCGAAACACCGCCGGGAGCAGATTGTAAGGTTTCAGTATATAAGGTTTGGATTGAGTCAAGGATGGCAACAGCAGGACGTAATTGTGCGAGGGTATCACAAATTCGTTCTACGCAGGTTTCTGCCATGACTTGTAATTTATCGGTAGCTAAGTCAAGACGATTGGCACGTAAAGCTACTTGTGAAAGTGATTCTTCACCAGTGACATAGAGCGCTGAATTCTTCGCAGCAGCCATATGGGTTGCGGTTTGTAAAAGAATGGTAGATTTACCAATACCGGGGTCACCCCCAATCAGGACGACAGAACCTGTGACTAAACCACCACCTAGCACACGATCAAATTCGCCAATACCCGTAGCTAAACGTGTTTCATTAGACACTGTAATCTGATTGAGTAAAGTGACATTGGCTGCTTGTCCTGCATATCCACCGCCCATAGGTTTGGCGCGATGTGATACGACAGGTTCTATTCGCACTTCAGTCAGAGAATTCCATTCACCACAGTCGGAACATTGACCTGCCCATTTTGGATGGTCTGTACCACATTGTTCACAACGATAAACAGTTTTAACTTTGCCCATTTTGAGTGCGTTCACCTTTTGAATGATCTGCTGAATGTACCAATAGCGCTATTGAAATACAATTTTTTGTGCAACATCTCGCCAAAAACTATTTTGGCACGTAAACTGCAAATCGAAGGAACGGTAAAAATAAGAAAGGTAAGGGATAGTCATTTGACTATTAAATAAGCTAAAAGATGAAAAAACTTAGTTATTTTAAGTATTCATTGAAAAAGGCTTTTTTATTTTTTTTGTTTTAAGCTACTTTTAAACAACGAAATCTGAGAGAAGAATATAACAATGTCAAATGAAAACCTCAGTTCTTCTGCGGAAACAGGTGAACTAGCAAGAAGTTTATCGAATCGTCATCTACAATTAATTGCAATTGGTGGTGCGATTGGTACAGGCTTATTTATGGGTTCAGGAAAGACGATTAGTCTTGCAGGACCATCCATATTATTTATTTACATGATCATTGGTTTGATGGTTTTTTTCGTCATGCGTGCGCTTGGTGAACTGTTACTTTCAAACTTGCAATACAAGTCATTTATTGATTTTTCTACAGATTTGATCGGACCATGGGCAGGCTATTTTGTCGGATGGACTTATTGGCTGTGCTGGATCACTATTGGTATCGCAGATTTATCTGCAATTATCTATTACTTACAGTTCTTCAATAATGGGGTGCCCTTTACCCCGACTGAAGGGGCCATGATTAGTGTTGCCGCAATCTTCTTTATTTTAGGATTGAACCTAGTCACAGTAAAACTGTTTGGTGAATTGGAATTCTGGTTTGCGCTGATCAAAATTATTGCCATTGTGGTGTTAATTTTGGTGGGTTTCTGGATGATTTTTACTGGCTTTACCTCGGCAGCAACAGGTCAAGTGGCGTCATTTACTCATCTTTGGGATCATGGTGGAATGTTCCCGAAAGGTTTTGAAGGCTTCTTAGCAGGCTTCCAAATTGCCATATTTGCTTTTGTCGGTGTTGAACTTGTTGGTACCACCGCAGCAGAAACCAAAGATCCAGAGAAGAACTTACCTAAAGCAGTTAACTCAATCCCAATCCGTATTATTTTCTTCTATGTATTGGCGTTAGTGATTGTTATGTCAGTTACACCATGGAATATGATTGATCCTAAAGTTAGCCCATTTGTGAACTTGTTTAGTCAAGCGGGAATTGCTGCGGCTGCAATCATTATGAACTTGGTGGTTCTTTCTTCTGTAATGTCTTCAATGAACAGTGGTGTATTCTCAACAAGTCGTATGCTATTTGGTCTTTCTCGTGAAGATCAAGGTCCTAAAGCATTTGGTCTGTTAAATAAACGCGCAGTTCCAGCGAATGCTTTATATTTCTCTGGTGTATGTCTATTGGGTGGTGCGGCATTACAATACTTCGTTCCTAATACTGTCGAAGCATTTACTTTAGCAACCACACTGTCCACGATCTTGTTTATCTTGGTATGGATTATTATTTTGTGGAGTTACTTGGTGTATTACAAAACACGCCCAGAACTTCATGCAAAATCAGTGTTTAAATTACCAGGTGGACCGATTACTTGTTATATCGTGATCATTTTCTTTGTCGGTACGATTGGTATTCTTGCATTAGAACCAGATACAATGAAATCATTGATGGTCAGTCCAATCTGGCTCATTATCCTTGCGATTGGTTATTTCTGTTTTTATAAGAAAAAATAGTTATTAACGATTTCAATGATATTGATAAGAAAACGTCAGTAATTTACTGGCGTTTTTTTTATTCTCATTTTAAGCTTTAATGCTTCCGCTTTGGTCTATATTTTAGATTCAAGGTATAAGGTATACTGACGAAAATTTTGGAAATAGGTGAACAAATGCGTTTTGCAATTTGTGGCATCGGTTTAGTTTTAGCAAGTGCTGTGTTGGTGGGTTGTGGTCAATCAGGCAATTTGCAATTGGCAAACAGTCAAGACTATGACAAACGTGCCAAATATTTGCTCTATTCAAAAGATGCCAATAAAGCTGCCCAAAGCAAGGCAAAAGTGCAAGATCAGACAGCTGTTGCAGATCAGTCTGTGCCCGCATCTCAAGCTACTTCAAACTAAACCTAATTACACTTTCATTGAAAGGATAGATTCATGAGTTTCTCCCGCATTCATGGGGTATTGCATGCAGAGCAATGTTCTTTAGATCAACTCGCGCAGCAATATGGCACACCGCTTTATGTTTATTCAAAGGCAACTTTTGAAAAGCATTATTTGGATATGGATCAGGCATTTAGCTTTATCGATCATCAAATTTGTTTTGCGGTGAAGTCAAACTCAAATCTTGCGGTATTGAATGTATTGGCAAAATTAGGCTCAGGCTTTGATATTGTCACAGGTGGTGAGCTTGCGCGAGTCCTTGCCGCAGGTGGAGATGCTACAAAAATCGTATTCTCAGGTTTAGGCAAACAAGAAGCAGATATTCAAAAAGCCCTAGAAGTGGGGATTGCGTGCTTTAATGTGGAATCTCATGCTGAGCTTGATCGGATTCAGAAAGTTGCGGCAGCTTTAGGTACAAAAGCTCCGATTTCGTTACGGGTAAACCCCGATGTAGATGCGAAAACCCATCCTTATATTTCGACAGGTTTAAAAGAAAATAAATTTGGTATTCCATCAGATTCAGTTTTTGAAACTTATCAATATGCAGCGTCTTTACCTAACCTTGATGTGATTGGAATTGATTGTCACATTGGTTCGCAATTAACTGAAACACAACCTTTCGTAGATGCGCTTGACCGCGTCATTATGATGATTGCAAAATTAAAAGAATTGGGCATCCAGCTGAAACACATCGATATTGGTGGCGGTTTAGGGGTGACCTATAAAGATGAAACACCGCCAAGTGTTGCAGAATATGCCAACGCAATGCGTCCAGCTTTAGAGAAATTAGGCTTAAAAGTTTATATGGAACCGGGTCGCAGTATTTCAGCAAATGCTGGGGTATTGGTGACGAAAGTTGATTTGTTAAAACCAACCAATCATCGTAATTTCGCAATTATTGATGCTGCAATGAATGACTTGATTCGTCCCTCGCTTTACCAAGCGTGGATGGACATTCAAGCTGTGGTATCGCGTACAGATCTTGAAGCAAAAACATGGGATATCGTGGGTGCCATTTGTGAAACAGGCGATTTCCTCGGTAAAGAACGTGAACTTGCCATTCAGGAAAATGACAATCTTGCTGTTTTAGGTGCTGGTGCGTATGGTTTTGTCATGAGTTCAAATTATAACAGCCGTGGTCGTGCTGCTGAAGTCATGGTCGATGCTGACCAGTCGTATGTGATTCGTAAGAGAGAAACGATTGAATCACTTTGGGAAAATGAAAGCTTATTGCCTTAAGGAGCCATTTTAAATGTTATTAGAATTTACCAAAATGCATGGTCTGGGCAATGACTTTATGGTGGTTGATTTAATCAGCCAGCGTGCATTTTTTGATGCAATGACCATTCGCCGTTTGGCTGATCGGCATTTCGGGATCGGTTTTGATCAACTGTTAATTGTTGAAGCACCAGATTTTCCCAATGTTGATTTTAAATATCGTATTTTCAATGCAGATGGTTCAGAAGTAGAGCAATGCGGCAATGGCGTACGTTGTTTTGCTCGGTTTGTTTATGAACGTCAGTTGACCAATAAAAAGCGTTTTAAGGTTCAAACCAGTGCTGGTATTGTCGAACCTGAATTGGGTGAAAATGGTTGGGTACGAGTCAACATGGGCTATCCAAAATTTTTACCCAATGAGATTCCATTTCTTGCAGAAGAAGCAGATGCATTGTATGACATCGCATTGAAAGATAATGAATCGCTGACTATTGATGTGGTCAATATGGGCAATCCACATGCGGTCACAATCGTTCCCGATGTTTTAACTGCAGATGTTGCCAAAATTGGTCCTCAAGTGGAAGCGCATGCGCGTTTTCCGCAACGAGTAAACGCAGGCTTTATGCAAATTGTTGATGAAAAGCATGCGCGCTTACGTGTGTTTGAACGTGGTGTGGGCGAAACGATGGCATGTGGTACAGGCGCTTGTGCAGCCGCAGTCTCTGGAATGCGTCGTGGTTTACTTGCCAATAATGTAGAAATTGAGTTAGCTGGTGGTAAATTACAAATCGAATGGAAAGAAGGCGATGTGGTTTGGATGACAGGCCCGACTGCAACCGTTTATGAAGGCCGTTTAGATTTACGTTATTTCCAAGGTTGATCTCCTTTTCTCTTATCAGCTTACAAAAAAGCCCTGAATTAATTTCAGGGCTTTTTTGTCTCTAACTGCATAGTTTTTGGATTAAAAAATATAAAATAAGTGTTTATACTGCTTAAAGATCTAAATAAATAATCACAAGGAAAAATAAATAATGGCAATAGATCGTATTGATTGGCATGGCGAATCGGCAGAGCAAGCAGGCTTTCCATATGAAAATGGTGGGACGCATATTGGAATTTATTTAGCATGGATTATCAATAATCAATTAGAAGGTGAGTTTCACCAAGAAGAAAGTGTTGATGAATTAGAACAAGTCCGTACACGTCAAATAACTGGGCGAGATTTTTTGATCAATATGTGCGATGAAAAATTTTGGGAAGAAGATTTAAATCCACAGGGTTTTGAATTTACCCAAGCTTATTATGAGAGTCATCAGTATTTAAAAGATTATGATGAGATATTAGTCAATGCTCAAGGTTTGATCGATACTTATGCTGTAGATGATACATGGGAAAACTATGACTTAATGGCTACGATGATTAGCCAAAAATATCAACAATGGAAGCGCAATCGAAAATAAATCAGCATTGTATGTACATTAACAAAATATACTTTTTCATTGATGGGCTTTTGTCAGCATACTCAAATTTAATCATAAAAAAACACAGTCCAAAATGGGTCGGACTGTGTTTTAACGTTGACCTGTCTGGAGACCAAATCGACGTTAAGTAACCACACTTACAGCGCGCATAGTTATATAATTTATATATGAGGATGACAGCTTATTTTTCAACCAGCAAAGTTGCCAATTTTAAATTGGTCATTCTATTTGTACTCCCACCCAATTAATTCATTGAGTGAATACCAAATATATTGCCTTCAGTATCAACTGCTAAAACAATATGACCATGAGGTCCGATCGACATTTTTGTTTGATGAATTTGACCACCAGCAGCTTCTACTCTGGCTTCTTCAATTGCACAATCTTCACTGGAAAAATAAATAATGGTACTGTTCCCCCCAGCAGATATACCCTCCATTTTAACCAATGAGCCAGTTGCGCCATATTGGTTCATATCTGATGGAAATACCCACATTTCTACTGATGAATTGCTGGGATCACTTAATAAACTAAGCTCCGTGCCGATTACAGTTTGATAAAATAATTTAGCTCGCGCCATATCATTGACATAAATTTCGAACCAACACACTGGATTTGACATAAAAGTGTCCTTTTATTTTGCTGTTATCTGTTTTATGACCATACATGGCTGTATTCATAAGCCTAAGGGCAATTGAGCCTTTAACTTCTATTTTAGACTTTATCCTGATTAGCTTATGACAAACTTAACTTAAGATCAGCTGTATTTTGTAAGAAAGTATATTTTTTGATCACTATCCGGGGAGTCATTAAAAAAAAGAACGCCGAAGCGTTCTTTTTTTCGATCATTGGATTAATGACGTGCAGCTTTTTTGCCTTCATCCACTGCTTTAACGATGGGTGCTTTGACCAATGGTGTAGGATGCTCAACTAAAGCAAGTGGAAGAATCTCATCGATACTTTTCACCGCTTTAATTTCTAGACCATCTTTCACGTTCTGAGGAATTTCAGCTAAGTCACGTACGTTTTCTTGTGGTATAAATACCAGTTTAACTCCACCACGATGTGCTGCTAAAAGTTTCTCTTTTAAGCCGCCAATACGCATTGCTCGGCCACCTAAACTGGTTTCACCTGTCATTGCAATATCAGGACGAATTGCAATGCCAGTGAATGCCGAAACAAGAGCAGTCGTTAAAGCCAAACCTGCTGATGGTCCATCTTTCGGTGTTGCACCTTCAGGTAAATGAACGTGTACATCAGTTTCTTCAAAACGAGAAGCTTCGATACCCAATTCATCAGCACGTGTACGAACCACAGTCATTGCCGCAGTAATGGATTCTTTCATTACATCACCGAGTGAACCCGTAGTAATAAATTTACCTTTACCTTTTACTGCCGCTACTTCAATGGTGAGTAACTCACCGCCAACAGAAGTCCATGCCAAACCGTTTACACGACCTACTTGAGCTTCTTCTTCAGCCATGCCGTAATCAAACTTATGCACGCCTAAATATTCAGGTAAGTTTTCAGCAGTGACATCAATATGTAAGTTTTTCGCTTTCTTACTGACGGACTCTTTTACTACTTTACGTGCAATCTTAGAAACTTCACGTTCAAGACTACGTACACCAGCTTCACGGGTATAACGACGGACAATGTCACGGATCGCTTCCTCATGAACTGTCAATTCTTTGCCACGTAAGCCATTGTTCTTGATTGCCTTTGGAACAAGGTAACGATCTGCAATATTGACTTTTTCGTCTTCGGTATAACCTGGCAAACGAATTACTTCCATACGGTCTAATAAAGCCTCTGGAATATTCATACTGTTTGCAGTACAGATAAACATCACTTCGGACAAGTCAAGATCAAGATCTAAGTAGTGATCGTTAAACTTGTTATTCTGTGATGGATCAAGTACTTCAAGCAGGGCAGAAGCTGGATCACCACGATAATCCTGTGCCATTTTGTCAACTTCATCGAGCAAGAACAGTGGGTTCTTAACACCAACTTTTGTCAACGACTGTACAATTTTACCCGGCATCGCACCAATATAAGTACGACGGTGACCACGAATTTCTGCTTCGTCACGAACACCACCGAGTGCCATACGAACGAATTCACGACCAGTTGCTTTGGCAATTGATTCTCCGAGTGATGTTTTACCAACACCTGGAGGTCCAACTAAACAAAGGATTGGACCACGAAGTTTTTTAACGCGTGATTGAACAGCGAGGTATTCAACAATACGTTCTTTGACTTCGTCCAAACCGTAATGGTCTGTATCTAAAATTTCCTGAGCTTTAGCTAAGTTAATGCTGACTTTGCTCGCTTTATTCCAAGGCGTATCTAAAATCGCCTCGATATAGTTGCGTACAACAGCAGCTTCACTTGATGCTGGTTGCATTGCTTTTAATTTGCGGAATTCATTTTCAGCTTTTTTACGCACATGTTCAGGTAAATCAGCTTCCGCTAAACGTTTTTCAATTTCAGCAACATCATCTTCCGCACCACCATTCATATCGGAAAGTTCACGCTGAATGACTTTCATCTTCTCATTGAGGAAGTATTCGCGTTGATTCTTTTCCATTTGGCGTTTTACAGAGTCATGCAATGTTTGCTCAATCTGTTGTTCTTCAGATTGTTGCAGTAAATAAGTCATCAACTCTTGTAAGTGTGCTTCAAACTCATCGTGCTCTAGGAATTTTTGTTTTACATCGATATTTAAAGGTACACGGGTTGCAACAAAGAACAACAATTGTAATAAATCATCGATTTTATTTGCTGCTGCAATCAATTCACGTGCATTACGCAATTTGGCTTCTGCATACTGTGAAAACAGTGCACGTAATTCTTCTACACGTGTTGCTTGAGTATCTTTATCTACAGATATCGTCATTGGGCTTAATGCATGTTCAGCCGATAAGTATTCATCATTGTCGATGATTTCAACCAGCTTAGAACGATGTAAGCCTTCAATTAGTACCTTGATACAGTTTTCATCATTTTCATGATTCACAACTTGTACAATCTTCGCGACGGTACCATATTGATATAAGTTGTCGTGATCAATTTCTTCTGTAAGCGAATCTTTTTGCGCAACTACAAATACTAAATTGTCACTGTTACGAGCCACATCAACTGCATTGATCGATTTTTCACGACCCACAAATAGCGCGATTTGCATATGTGGGTACACAACCACGTCACGCAACGCTAAAAGCGGTAATACACTTGGAACCTGTGGCTCTAAGTTTTCTTGATTCATAATAATCTCAGACATGGGCACTCCTAATGAGTGACAACGGTGTTGCCATGTTTTTTATAGTGATGTGTATTTCAAAAATTACAAGGGCTTTGCCGAATAAAAAGTTTAAAAAATCGCAAGTATTTGATTAACAAATAAACCTATTTACATTTATTGGTCACTTTAACGCCGAAAATAATAGGTTTTTGCTGGGGTAATTAAGCTATCTAGGGACTGATCCCATGAATTTCTTGTAAGCTCATGGGTGAGTAACTGGAAATTATGGGCTAAACCGAGTCGATGTGGGCGGTATATAGCGGATGCAAGCGTTCGATCATAGAAACCGCCTCCCATGCCCATACGGCTCCCTTTTAAATCACAAGCCAATAAAGGCATGACCACTAGATCGAGTATTGAAATATGCTTAGCACGACTTGCCATGGGTTCCAACATCCCAAGACGATGTAAAGAAAAGCGGCGATTGCGAAACTGCCGATTTGATATTTTGACCCAAACCAGTTTTTTATTCATGTTACAGATCATGGGCAAATACACGGTTTTTCCAATTGCACAGCAATATTCGATAAGTAATTTGGTTTGAATTTCACCAAAAGCGTCTAAATATAATCCAATTTTCTGCGCATTCAAAAAATGGTGGTGGCGTAGCATCTGTTTAAAGCATTGCCGTTCGATCATTGCTTGTTGATTACGGGTCAGCTTTTGTCGTTGTTGTCTTAAAGATTTACGCAGTTGTGAATTTTGATCCATATTTTGAATGCTAAAACTAAACTATTGCCAGTATACAATGAATTGATAAACGGCATCATAAATTGAGATTTGTAACGATAAAGCGATGAAGTATCAATAGCGTTGAATCGGGAAGCAATGCTTGGCATTTCCTTGAAGATGTATATTGAGTTTGACCAGCAACAGATTTGATGAGCCGAAAATATTATTTATAAAAAATTAAGTAATCATAAAAAACGGTTTTAAAAAGAATGGCAATATGATTGTTCTATTTCGATTACTTTTATTCGCCAGAGTTTGCGATAAATGGGCGATTTTAAGATATATTCTAATCGTTTGATATCAAACAATTAAAATATCGATATTTCATATTTTAACTTCAAAGTGTCTATTCTGACAAATGTAGGATTTTGCTCAGTCAATTGCAAATCAAAGCACTTCAATTACGCTGATAAAAAAATTCACGTGAGTGATGATTATGGATAACCACGAAAATAAACAGGAAAAGATCATGCACAGTAAGCTCAAACAAAAGTTTAATCCTTTGTCACGACGGTTTGTTATCTCAATGCTTGCATTGACGAGCACTTTACCATTTATTACTTATGCAGCTCCAGCAGCTCCAAAATTGGACCTTGAATTGTCTGCACATTCAAAAAATAAAATTAAAACCTTAATGAATGATCCAAAAGTTTGGCAACAGATTCCTAAAACAGTCACGCTGTGTGTATTTTCTCCAGATGGTGCCAATAGTGAAGCTTTTGAACAAGCGACCAGTTATATCAGTGAATTGCCACGTATTACCCAAATTGCCAAAGAGTTTGGGGTAGATATGAAAATTACCCGTCCAACCAAATTATCGATGCGTATTGATTTAAATTATCCAAAATTAAAGAAAACTGCTTCAACTGATATTAATTTAAGGGTTTATACCGATGAACGTGTATTAACTGAGGATTTTCGAAGTAAACGTTGTGATGGAGCTGGAATCAGTAACATTCGTGCGCGTCAGTTTAACCCTTTTGTGGGGAGTATTGATGCCATTGGGGCAGTGCAAAACTATAAGCAATTAACTACAGTGATCCAGTTGCTTGCACGCCCAGAGTACGATGCAAAAATGGTGAATAGGGATTATGAAGTCGTAGGGATTGTTCCGTTAGGTGCGGCATATATCATGGTCAATGATCGCCGTATTGATACCTTATCGAAAGCAGCAGGAAAAAAAGTAGCGGTCATGAACTTTGACGGCACTCAAAAGAAGTTGGTGCAAAATGTCGGTGCACAACCTGTTTCTGTTGACCTATTAACAGTGGGTGGAAAGTTTAATAATAAAGAAGTCGATATTATGGCGGGGCCTGCTTTGTTATTTAAGCCTTTAGAATTGAAAAAGGGCATGACTGATAAAAATGGTAATGTAGTCGGTGGCATTATTCGCTTTCCTTTGATACAGGTGACAGGCACGTTAATTATGCATCGGAATAAGTTCCCTGCAGGTATGGGGCCAATTGCACGGGAAATGATTTCTAAACAGCTCAGCCCAGCATTTCAATTTGTTGATAAACTGGAGCGAGAAGTTCCAGATAAATATTGGTTTGATATTCGTGAAGCGGATAAACCGGGCTATATTAAGATTATGCGTGAAGCCCGTATTCAGATGACAAAAGAAGGCTTCTATGACCCAACAATGATGAAAATTTTGAAAAAGGTTCGATGTGGTCAAACCCCAAGTAGTTTTGAATGTGCTTTAAATGATGAATGATCGGGTTTTGATGACATATTAAGTCAAAAGCAAAATCACAAACAGCTGATATTTTTTATTTGAATTGAAAAGTGAAAGAGCAAAATGAAAGTTTATTTTGCTCCTTTTTTATTGCAAAGTTTAGGCAATTCTTTATTACTCTGTTAGATTAAACCCAAGATAAAGAAGATCAAAATTAAGATTTGAAAAGATGTTAAAAAAACAATTCAAGTTATTCCTGTTGGCCTTGTTATTTTGTTCTACCTCTGTATATGCAACACAATATCAGACAGGGGATATTATATTTCATACTTCTAAATCAGCACAAAGTCTGGTAATTCAAAAAGCCACACATTCACCATATAGTCATATGGGAATGATCGTGATTAAACACGAGCAAGCTTGGGTTTTAGAAGCCACTCAACCTGTGAAATATACACCTCTGCGGCAATGGATCAATCGAGGTGTAAATAAAGCTTATATTGTAAAACGTTATCAAACTGAGTTGACAGCAGAGCAACAACACAAGTTAGTCAAACAAGCTGAGACTTATTTAAATAAGCCCTATGATGTTTATTTTGAGTGGAATGATGATGCAATTTATTGTTCTGAAATTGTATGGAAAGCTTATCAATACGCTTTAGGGCTAGAACTGGCACCCTTGGAAAAATTACAAAGTTTTGATCTCACAGATCGAAGTGTTAAAGCGCTCATGCACCAACGATATGGACAGCATATTCCATTGCAAGAAACAGTGATTGCGCCAAGTGCAATTTTTAATTCAAAGAAACTGAAAACGGTTGACTCGGTTGCTGGTTTGAATTGATTGGAAATATAGTAGACATAAAAAAACCTGAATCATGATGCTCAGGTTTCTTATAAGAAGAGGTATATAGATACTTTCTTGAATGTGGCGACCCTACGGGGATTCGAACCCCGGTTACCGCCGTGAAAGGGCGATGTCCTAGGCCTCTAGACGATAGGGTCAATAAATTGAGGCTGACTCTTGAAACAAAACCACTAAATTAATGGCGACCCTACGGGGATTCGAACCCCGGTTACCGCCGTGAAAGGGCGATGTCCTAGGCCTCTAGACGATAGGGTCGTTTCAGAGGTGGGCGTATATTAGGGCGAATACTGGAACGTGTCAAACTTTTTTCTACAATAAAAACTGAAATTACGTTTATATGGATAAAAACAAAGCAATATGACCAATGTGGTTAAAATTAATACCATTATTGAGGCTTGCAATACAGCATAGCTTCTAAAATATTCTGAACCACTGCTGGATGTTGTAAATAGCCTGCGATTTGATGGGGAGTATGAATAAAAGTTGAAATAGCGGTATTTATAATTGCCGGTTGAAAGTCAAAAGGAGCATTGATCAACGGAAAAGCGGTTAAGAAATCATCTGGGGAATAGAAATTTTGCCAATCACCATTTAGACACCTTGGTCTTTTGATAGGTGGAGTCAGTTTAGACTGAATCACTTTAAAGGCTAATGGTGAGCCTAAAGTAATAAAGCGTTGTATCTCGTAGTTTACTTGCAGTTGTTGTAAAAGATTATAGGCAATCACAGTCCCTAACGAATGCGCAACGATAATATACGGTTGATTGGGTTCTAAGTTGGCAAGTATCCGTTGATGGACTTCATCCATAAACTGAGGATTGGCGAGGTATAAATAAGTTTCGATGAGGAATTTATGAATCAGACTTTCATGGAGTTTTGGAAAATTATTTAAAATTAAAGAGAACTCTTTGAGTGCTTTATCTTTTAACAATTGCGAAGCCAAATACAAGCGTTTAGATAATTTTAAGTCGTGATCAGGCATGAAGTAGGGCAATATTGGAATTGCGGGAGAGGCATTTAAAATTGTACTAGGTGGTGGTGGTGTATGTTTATGAAAGTGAAAGTTTACCCATGATTTAGGTAGAAAGCTTTCTAAGTCAAAGCGATTGCTTAATTGGTGTTTAGTGATTAAATCGCCATAAAAAGCTAAGCGAATATCTAATTGCGCTGTTGCAATAGGCAACTTAAGTTCATCAATTCCTTGCTGAAAAATATCAACCCAATGTTGTTTTAAACTTGCAGCATTATAATTCTGCTGGTTCATGCCATGAATAAAAATAATCTTCATTGGGTTTTTTATAGATTGTTATGTTTAATTATTAAATTACGAGTTTAAACTGATTTTGACTATCTTTGAATGTACAAAAAGTGTAGCCCATGGCTACACTTTTTGTTTAGAAATGATCTGATAGGTCTTGTTTAGGATTGTGATTGGTCTTTATATAAGAATGCGTAGCTGATATAGCAAATTGCAATAAAGATTAAACAACAAATAAAGCCAACCACCATTTCAGGATCAAACACCATACTGATACAGGTAATTAAACAGAAGATAAAACCTAAGATCGGCACAATTGGAAACAACGGTGCAGCAAAGCCCAACTCAGCTTTGGTATGACCTTGTTTGTACCATTGACGTCTAAAATTAAATTGGCTGAGACAAATACTCATCCATACCACAACCATGGTAAAAGCAGCCACACCCAACAAGTTTTTAAAAATAGTTTCAGGCGCAAATTGCTCTGAAAGTAAGCCAGGTAGTGCGCCAAACATGGTGACAATCACCGCTATATATGGAATACCGCGTGCATTGACCCTAGAAAATAATGCTGGAAGCTGTTTCTTGGCCGAGAGCGACCACATCATACGTGATGCAGCAAATAACCCTGAGTTTGCAGCAGACAACAACGCAGTAATGATCACAAAACGAATAATGTCTTCTGCGTATGGAATACCAATATGATCAAATACGGTAACAAATGGGCTGCTACTGACACCTTCAGCATGTAATCCTGCCATTTGGTGGGGAAGCAATGCACTAATGACAATGATGGTACCTACAAAGAAAATCAATAAACGCCAAATAGCAGTATTGATTGCTTTAGGCACATTTTTCGCAGGATCTTCAGTTTCACCTGCAGCAACACCAATTAACTCTGTACCCGAGAAGGCAAAGTTAACGATTAACATGGTGGTGAAGATTGGGAATAGGCCTTGTGGGAACCAGCCTTCATCCGTTAAATTACTAAATAACGGTGCTGAAGTATGTCCCTGATAATTTAAAATACCAAAAATTGCCAATAGACCAAAAAGAATAAAAGCAATTACCGTGATGACTTTAACCAAAGAGAGCCAGAACTCAGATTCGGCAAACCATTTGGTTGAGCTCATATTTAAGCCAAACACGATTGCTGCAAAAATCAGCGTCCATAGCCACATCGAGATATGTGGAAACCATTCTTGCATCAGCAAAGCTGCAGCAGTGAACTCAGTCCCTAAAGTTGCTGACCATGTCAGCCAATATAACCATGTGACCGTGTATCCAGTACCTGGACCAATATATCGTTGCGCATAAGTACCAAATGAACCTGACTCAGGCATATGAACAGCAAGTTCACCTAAGCACAGCATCACCATATAGGCAATTACACCACCGAGGATATAAGAGATAATGGCACCAATAGGACCTGTTTGTGAGATCACCTCACCAGAACCTAAAAAAAGCCCAGTACCGATTGCACCACCAAGCGAAATCATCACCAAGTGACGAGTACTCATTGCTCGTTTGAGTGGTGAAGAATTAGATGATACCTGAGCATCATTTTGATTTGGTGATGACTGCATAAGCTTCAGATGGAAATAAAACAAGAAGCGCGCTATTTTAGCCCAATTCATAAATAGTGCAATGATTGAGTGCTGCTAATGCTCAATAAGCAATACTATAAATCGTAGTGAGTTTATTTTTTTAATAAATAGTTTTTTAAATCAATTATTTATATATAACTCTATGCTGATTATTTTAAATTAAAAATCCAGATTATTGCTGAAAAAACAATCTTTTAAATATGAGAGAGCGGTAGTTTTTAAATGCTTTAAAATACGATAGATATAAAAAAGCCTGAGTCGCATTGCTCAGGCTTTTCTTACGAGAAAGTTTTATATAAAAACAATCTCAAATATGGCGACCCTACGGGGATTCGAACCCCGGTTACCGCCGTGAAAGGGCGATGTCCTAGGCCTCTAGACGATAGGGTCGTGATGAGGTGATGCGTATATTAAGGATAAAAGACTTTTTTGTCAAAATGGATTTAGCGAAAAAACGTCTAACTGATGAATCTATAAGCGAATCATTAGGTATTTGTTTTTAATTTAACCATAAAGCTATTTTTGTTTTTAGAAGAATCCAGATCAAATAAAAAACTGCATTATTTATATATGGATCACTTAAAAATTATGTTGCAGATTAAAAGCCTAAAATACATTCAACCTGTCAAAAAACTTAGCCACAAGAATATAATTTCTCTTAATTAATATCTTAAATTAAATCAATAATGTAGAAAACAAATTGTTTGATTGTAAAAACCTTAAACTACCACACCTTATATTCAAAGTTTAAATACCTTTGCGTAGGCGATACCTGACTTTTCGTAGGAATTGCTAAACCTTGCGCTGCAAACAAAACAGTGCTTTGTTTTTGCTTATGTTGGGCGAGGGGGAGGTTCTGGTACCCCCGCATTCTCGCACACAACGGGCGACATCTCTGTCACCCACATTAGGATCACCATCTATGATTCAAAAGTACCAATAGTGAATTGATAACCAACAGTTTCAAAAGTTACTAGGAAAACATAAGCTTCATTTATGATTAATGACTTGATAGCAGAAAAATCCATACAGATACGGGTTGATCAGTTATCTATCCTAATGGTTAGTTTTTCTGATGATAAAGCCAGTAATAAGTTGCGTAACACGCTGCCATAAACACTAAGCAGCCAATAAAGCCAGAAAGCATTTCAGGGTCTGCCGCCATACTTAAGCCAGTTGCAGTACAGGTAATAAAGCCAAGAATCGGCACGACAGGATACCACGGGGTTTTAAATTTTAAATCGGCCAATGTTTTACCGCTAGCAAGCCATTTACGTCGGAAATTAAACTGACTCCAACAAATACTCATCCACACGATAACCATGGTAAATGCAGCCACCCCGAGTAAATTTTTAAAGATGACATCTGCACCAAATTGTTCTGACAGTAAGCCGGGTAAACCACCAATCATGGTCACAAATATTGCAACAACGGGCGTACCTGATTTGGTTAATTTGGAAAAAATTCGAGGTAATTGTTTTTGAATTGAAAGTGCCCACATCATACGAGATGCTGCATATAGGCCTGAATTAGCAGTGGATAATAACGCTGTGATGATCACAAAACGCATGATGTCTTCTGCGTAAGGAATCCCAATCAAGTTAAATACAGAAACAAAGGGGCTATTGCTGATCCCTTCACCATGCGCTGTTAAGCCAGCATCTTGATAAGGTAATAATGAACTGATGACAATGATGGTACCGACAAAGAAAATCATTAAACGCCAAACAGCAGCATGAATTGCTTTAGGTACATTTTTTTCAGGATTTTCAGTTTCACCCGCTGCAATCCCTATCATCTCGGTACCATTAAAGGCAAAATTTACAATCAGCATGGTGGCGAAAATAGGAAATAAACCATTGGGTAACCAACCATGTGCGGTTAGATTACTGAATAACGGTGCAGTTTCATGACCATGAAAGGGGATTAATCCAAATATTGCGGTTAGACCGAGTAAGATAAATACCAGTACCGTTGCGACTTTAACAAAAGACAGCCAAAACTCTGACTCTGCAAAAAAGCGTGTTGAGGTTAGGTTGGAAATTAGGACTGCCCCAATAAAGACCAAGGTCCATAACCAGATTGAGGTTGTTGGAAACCATTCCTGCATCAGCATGGCTGCTGCTGTAAATTCAGTCCCCAAGGTAGCAGACCAGCCAAGCCAGTACATCCACGACACCATGTAGCCTGTGCCTGGTCCAATATTTTTAGCTGCAAAAGCACCAAAAGACCCAGTCACAGGTTGATTAACGGCAAGCTCACCTAAGCACAGCATGACCATATAGGCAATTAAACCCCCAATAATATAGGCTATCACTGCTCCAATCGGCCCAGCTTGTGCTATCACTTCACCTGAACTCAAAAATAAGCCGGTACCAATCGCACCACCTAATGACAACATGATCAGGTGGCGTTTGGTCATGGATCTTTTTAAGACAATAGTTTGCCCATCAGCGACAGTGTGCTGATTCGATTGATCAGGTGATTGCATATTTGATGTCATTGAACTTTAAAGAGATATTTTAAATTAAAATGCCAAAATTGACAAAATAAAATAACCCATCAACTTCTAAAGTCTAAAGAAGAGGGATGAAATAAAATAACTGAATCAAGAGGATCAAAACAAGAGAAAGAAATTATAAGAATAATTAGATGGCGACCCTACGGGGATTCGAACCCCGGTTACCGCCGTGAAAGGGCGATGTCCTAGGCCTCTAGACGATAGGGTCGTTTAGAAGATGGCGATATCTTATTGATCCGCCACCAAATTGTCAAGTAAGTGAGGTGCGAGTTTGTTCAAAATATAACAAAACAGTTCAGCCGTCTTTTGAGTATCGTACAAGGCCGAGTGTGCCTCTTTACCATCGAACTCAATTCCAGCTTGAATACATGATTTAGCTAAAACAGTTTGACCAAACATCACCGCACTTAAAGTCACAGTATCAAATACAGAAAAACTATGAAAAGGGTTCTGATTTTTCGTGCCAGTTCGTGCAATTGCTGCTCTTAGAAAGCCCAAATCAAAGTGGGCATTGTGTCCGACTAAGACAGCATGGGTACAATGTTGCTGACGACGTACTTCATTGACGGCTTTGAAAATACGTTTTAATGCTGTTTTCTCATCTTCAGCCATTGCCATACGCATTGGATTAAATGGATCTACACCAATAAAATCCAAAGAGCGACGATCTAAATTTGCGCCTTCAAAAGGATTGATATGAGCATGATGTGCTTCACCTGGAACAAATTTTCCTTCAGCATCATACACAATGGGGATGCATGCGATTTCAAGCAATGCATCGGTATCTGCATTAAAACCTGCTGTTTCAACGTCAACCACAACGGGTAAAAAACCACGAAAGCGTTGTCCAATCACAGGTAATGTTTCAGTTGTCACACCTTTCTCCATTGGATGGTTTTTCCAGCATAAAGTGGAATAATGTGTTCACCATCCAAATAATCTAAACTTTCAGGGATTACCTGATCTTCTTTCACAAGGGTAATCTTATTTGTGTTGCGAGGCAAACCATAGAAGTCTGCACCAAACATACTGGCAAAACCTTCTAGACGTTCAATTTTGTTGACTTGATCAAAAGCCTGAGCATAAAGCCCAATTGCTGTAGGTGCACTATAGCAACCTGCACAACCACATGCATTTTCTTTGGCATTTTTAGAATGCGGCGCACTGTCAGTACCTAAGAAAAACTTAGGGCTGCCGCTTGTAGCAACTTCAAGTAAAGTTTGTTGATGGGTTTGACGCTTTAAAATCGGTAAACAATAAAAGTGCGGTTTTATACCACCGACCAACATATCATTACGATTGAACAGTAAATGTTGTGGTGTGATCGTCGCAGCAACATTACGATCTTGTTCAAGCACAAAATGTGCAGCTTCACTGGTGGTAATATGTTCTAACACCAATTTTAATTTCGGAAATTGTTTAAGTAGCGGTGAAAGTACTTCGTCTAAAAAGCGTTTTTCACGGTCAAAAATATCCACATGTTGATGGGTGACTTCACCATGTAATAGTAATGGCACTTGATGTTCTTCAAGTTGTTCAATGACTGCATAGACCTTGCGAATGTCACTGACACCATTATCCGAGTTAGTTGTTGCGCCCGCAGGATAGAGTTTAATTGCATTGACAAATTGGGATTCTTTGATTTTGCGAACTTCATCTGGAGAAGTATGGTCGGTAAAATACAGCACCATGCGTGGGTCAAAATCAATCCCCTCTGGTACATGTGCCATAATACGCTCACGATAAGCATTCGCTTCATCTACAGTTTTCACAGGTGGAACGAGGTTCGGCATACAAATCGCACGGGCAAATTGTTTGGCTAGATCTGGAACTGTACGTTTTAAGGCAAGACCATCACGCAGGTGGGCATGCCAGTCATCTGGCTGAAGCAAAGTGATCGTATTCAAGGCAATTCTTACTGACAAATAAATGAGATGATAATCTATAACACTTTAAAATGATAACAGCTATTTCTAATCAATAATTCAAATTAAATGATTAAAAACAAATCTAAAGCTTATATTTTGTTCGGATTGGTCATGTAGGTGTCATGATTGGGTGCTCATGCTTAGCAGAAAATCTACAACTGTATAACATGGCAATGATTTTCAATTGCTTATTTTGAATTTATTTTAAAATTACAGTTTTTGAATGATGAAATAGTCAAAATGTACTATTGCATATTTTTCTTAAAAAATGATAATAAAGTCATACAAAGATAAACTTCGAACATACATAATTTTCATTTTATGAATAAACACGCTATTGACCTTATACAATTGTGTTTAAAGCCTTGAGAATATAAATGATCCACTCAAGGTGTGTGTGACGTCGCTTTTATTGTCTGAGATCAGTATACTATGTATATGTAATACAATAGTTTATTAGATAAGTACATCAATTATAATATTGAGTTAATAGAGAGCTTTATATGGGCAAGTTTCTGCCAAACCTGATTTGCATCATGTGTCTTGTGGGTTTAAATATTCAAAGTCAAATTTTTGCCAAACAAAATGTTAAAGCTGATAAAAGTCAAGAAGCGATAAAAGCGGACTTAAAACAAGATTGGTCAGTCAATAGTATCAATACCGCCAATTGGTCTGAAAATATTGGTAGAGGACAATTCCCCGTTTATGCACGTGCGCAAGTGATGCTCAATAATTTACATGCTTCACCTGGGCCAATCGACGGTAAAGGTGGCAAGAACTTTTTAAAAGCACTTGCCGCATATCAACAGATTAAAAGTTTACCAATTAGTGGTGAACTGGATAAACAGACGTGGGACAGTTTGTTAAAAAATCAAAAAACTGCAGCATTTGGAACTTATCAAATTACGGCAGAGGATATTAAAGGGCCTTATGCAAAAGCAATTCCGCGAAATTATGCGCAACAAGCAAAAATGCCGGGTCTGTATTACACCCGTGTGAGTGAAATGTTAGGTGAAAAGTTTCATATTGATGAAGACTTTCTTAAACAACTCAATCCAAAAGCTAACTTTAAAAAAGTAGGCGAAACCATCAATGTACCGATCGTACGCAATGATTTGCCTGAGGGTGTGGCCCTAATTATTGCGCATAAACCTGCTCGACAACTTTATTTGTATAATAGTGCCAATCAGATGATTGCATCTTTTCCTGCCACAATTGGTGGTTCTGGTACACCATCCCCAAAAGGGACGCATAAGGTCATTAAAGTTGCCGCAAACCCTGTCTATGGTTATAACCCGAAAAACTTTGTTCAAGGGAGTAACCGTCAAAAGCTGGCATTACCGCCTGGCCCCAATGGCCCTGTTGGCAATATGTGGATTGCTTTAAGTAAACCGACATTTGGTATTCATGGTACGCCGAATCCCTCATTAATTTCAAAGACCGCTTCTCATGGTTGTATTCGTTTGACCAATTGGGATGCCAATGATTTAGGCCGCAAGGTTCAACCGGGGACAGTGGTTAAGTTCTTAGATTAATCTGGTTGTATCTCTGAAAAAAGCTGAGTACTTTAAAACAGTGCTCAGTTTTTTATTGCGCAGATAAAATTTTGCTGCTGTAAATATTAAACTTATACACAACATACTGAATTTATTGGGTATGATCAATTTAACTTAATCATGTCAAAAAAATTGAAATCTTTATGGGTACAGAAAAAAAATTATCTACTCAAGAAGTCATTAAACTTGAACGAGATTTGGCTAAATTTGCCAATATGATGGATTCGGTGGTGCGTATTCCATTTACCAAACAAGGGGTGGGGGCTGATGCTGCACTCAGTACCATACCCATCGCTGGTGATATTGCAGGCTTTGTATTGACTTGTTATGCAGTTTATAAAGCTAAACAGATTGGTGTGCCTCAAGCAAAACTCAATGGCGTGTTAAAATTGGCTGTGATTGATGGGGTTGTGGGATGTATACCCATCGCTGGAACCTTATTCGATATTTTTATTCGGCCCAGTCGTAGAGCTTTAGATGTTGTACATGACCATATTCAAGAAGAATATCAGATTTATAGCGACGATCATGTAGTTCACCCATTTTTACACGAGAAGCTGGAACAAAAGCAACAGCAATCTGCATTTTGGCGTAACCCTGTTATTGCTTGGATTTGGATTCATATTCCCGATATTTTAGGCTTGATTGTTTTGATCCTGATTGGACTTGCAATGTGGTTTGGCGTAAATATGATATGGGATTGGTATCAAAGCTATCGTGCTTAAATTCCAACAGTGAACTGATTTGAAAATGTAGATATTAAAATACAGAGGTGATCATGCAAGATTATATTTCAGCGAACCTTCCTTCTATTGATTTTGATCATACTCGTAAATTTTATGCATTTTTAGGCTTTCAGTGTGATTATCAGTCTGCACAATGGATGATCTTAAGCAAAGACAGTTTGCTTGTTGAGTTTTTTCACCACCCCAATCTGAATCCAAAAGAATCATGGTTTAGTGCTTGCTTAAGGACCCATGTCCTACCAGATTTGTTTCATTATTGGCAAGGCTTAGATTGGGCACAATTCCCAGAAGCAAAAATAACTGAAATTCAGTATCTCGGAGAAATTGATATGTTTTGTGTAGTTGATCCGAATGGTAGTTTAATTCGTTGCATCCAATTAGATTAATTCCTTCAGTTGTTATAGTTATTGGTATTTAAAGAAAGATAGGTAGATAGAAATTGTGCGGTAAATAGCGGACAAGCAAAATTAAAATATGATGTAAATAAACAGAGCCTCCATATTGGAGGCTCTGTTTTTCTATCGATCACTACAATTTAGCGATAGCGTATAGATTAAGGTAAATTAAGTTGACGTAAAGCGGCAACACGTTGCTCGATGCTTGGGTGAGTTTGGAATAAAGCTGCCAAACTGAAACCTTGCTCTTTACCTTCTGCGATAGCAAAAGCTTTCATTTCTTTCGGCATTTGATCTGGCATTTCAGATTCAGCCTGTAGACGCAATAAAGCGGAAATCATGGCTTCTTTACCTGCAAGTTGAGCACCAGCTTCATCTGCACGGTATTCACGATAGCGAGAGAACCACATCACGATTGCCGAAGCCAATATACCGAAAACGATATCAAGCACGATGGTAATTGCAAAATAAGCAAGTCCTGGTGCTTCACCGTCTTGACGGCCAAAGAAGTTTCGGTCAATAAAATCACCAACCACACGGGCAAAGAACATTACAAAGGCGTTCACTACACCTTGAATAAGGGATAAAGTGACCATGTCGCCATTGGCAACGTGACCAATCTCATGCGCAAGTACGGCACGCAATTCATCTTTGTTCATGCGTTCCAGTAAACCTGATGAAACCGATACAAGCGCATCGTTTTTATTCCAACCTGTGGCAAACGCATTCGACTGATAAGATGGGAAAATACCAACATCTGGCATTTGAATACCAGCACGTTGTGAAAGTTGAGCAACCTCTTGTAATAACCAAACTTCGGCTTGGTTACGAGGAGCATTCGGGTCAATTAATTCAGTACCTGTGGTTTTTAACGCCATCCATTTGGACATAAAGAGGGAGATTAAAGAACCTACCATACCAAACACTAAACAGATGACCATCAGGTTGCCTAATTTAAGACCGCCAGCGCCGTGGTAACTACCAACACCTAATAATGATAGGATAATGCCAGCTACAACCAGTACCGCGAGGTTGGTTAGCAAAAACAAACCAATCCGCATCATGGAGAGAATCCTCTTATAAATAATAAATAATATGATGTATTAAAATAAATCATGAAATTCAATATGAGGTTTAGATGACTAAAATTCAAGAATAATGAGAAAAATCGATCTGATAAAAAATGAGAAAATAAAATGAAATGGATAGTGGATAAGAAATTTATAAAAAAAAATAGACAAGATAAAAAAAGATTCTCGGTATTAGAGAAAACATTATTTTTTTAGCAATTTGTTGAAAATATGTAATTGCATAAATTACATACTTATTTAAGATATAAACAAACTCTATTTTGGAAATAAAGTCTGATTTTATCAGTTGCCAATAGTGATTTGTGCTGTCGCACTGGCATGCGCTGTTGAATAAGAACCCGCAGGTGCATCCGTGTATGTTCCATCAGAGGCAATAATAATCGGTCGAGAACTATATTTAACCTGTTGAATAGGTGAACTGTTGCTGATTTGTTGTACGGTTTCAGGTTGATTTGATTGTGCAATGATTTGCCCAGCACCCGTTGAAGTGTCGATATTATTTGCAGTTAAATTTAACCCGCCAGCATATAGGTTATTTAAACGACTGGTCACACGTTTGACATAGTCTTGGGTTTCACGGAAGGGTGGAATACCACCGTATTTATCCACATTACCCTCACCAGCATTATAAGCAGCTAAAGCTAAACTGGTATTTCCATTAAATCGTTTCATTAACCAACTGAGATATTTGGCACCACCAAAAATATTCTGCTGTGGATCATAAGAGTTTGACACATTGAAGCGACGTGCTGTTGCAGGCATAAGTTGCATTAAACCTTGCGCACCAACAGGGGAACGTGCATTGGTATTAAAACCGGACTCAGTATGCATCACTGCTTTGATTAAGCCTTCTGAAACACCATGTGTCTGTGCAGCTTGACGGATAATACTATCAAATGAGTTTTTACTTTTACTATAACTTGGCAGTACTGCGGATTCTGTGCTTCCCCAGTTGCTATAACTGTGAATATTGCTGTCTTTATAATAAGTCACTTTGACTTTTTGCAGTGAGCGATCTGAGTTCTTCCGATTGGTGAGTAGGGTTGTACCATTTTGGTCTTTGTAGAAATAAATTTGGCCTGCAAAACTTTGCGATGTAAATGAAGCGAAGCTCATACATCCTAAAATTGACACTAACGAACCTGTAATTAATTTTTTCATTTTGTAGTAATTAAAATATTTCCCCAATTTTTGGGAGTTTAACAAAGTTATTGAACAAGAAAAACAATGAATTGAGTTTTAACAATACAATTGCAAAAAAGCAAGTGCTATTTGTTGGCATATTAATCAAAAAAAATTTTATATTTTTTTTAAAATATATTTATTGACTATATTAAGCATTTGAAAAATAGACATAAAATTTAGTGGTTAAAAAATGATCAATCTAAAGAGAATGCCCATCATTGCGTGAGAAAACTTTGTCAAGCCCCAAACAATCCACAATTTTATCCACAGGTTTTGTGGAAAACTGTGGAAAAGTCCAAAAGATAAGCACTTCGGCTAAAAAATGAACTGAGCCGTCTATTTTAAATGTGGAAATGCGACAGGAAGATGACCAGATAAAAATAGATGCAAAATAAAAAAATCTTTAGATGCGGTTGACGTTCAAATCAGATAAAATTGCCCAGTATTTTTTAATGGGTTTATCTCGTCTATGTACTCGCCAGTTGAGTCCGAACAAGGATTTAATTTTAAACCAGAGCTTCCAACAAGTTCAGCTTATTATCGTCTTTTGAAAAAACTTCGTCGTCAAGTCGGCCATGCAATTCGTGACTTTAAAATGATTGAGGAAGGCGATAAGGTAATGGTCTGTGTTTCTGGTGGGAAAGACAGTTACACCTTGCTTGATATTTTGTTGCAATTTAAACGTATTGCACCGATCAACTTTGATGTTGTCGCAGTGAACTTGGATCAAAAGCAACCTGGTTTTCCTGAAGATGTGTTACCGAAATATTTGGAAGAAAACAATATTCCTTATTATATTTTGGAAAAAGACACCTATAGCATCACCAAGCGTTTGACCCCAGAAGGTAAAACCTTTTGTGCAGTGTGTTCACGTTTACGCCGTGGTTCACTCTACGGTTTTGCGCAAGAGATTGGTGCGACCAAAGTGGCATTGGGTCATCATCGCGATGATATCATTGCAACGTTCTTCTTGAATCTATTCCATGGTGGTAGCTTAAAAGCGATGCCACCAAAATTACTGTCTTCGGATAAAAAGAACATTTTGATTCGTCCTTTGGCTTATGTCGAAGAAAAAGACATCATCAAATATGCTGAAATTCGTAAATTCCCGATTATTCCATGTAACTTATGTGGTTCTCAGGAAAACTTACAACGTGCCATGTTAAACGACATGCTACGTGGTTGGGATAAACAATATCCAAAACGTTTGCACAGCATTTTTGGTGCATTGCAGAATGTTTCACCATCTCAATTGGCTGACCGTGATTTATTTGATTTCGAAAAATTGGATGAAGAACGTGAATTCGATATGAAATGTGATACGGAAGAAATGAAAAAACGTTTAGATGTTGTAAATCTTAGTTTTGCAGCAGATTGATCTTTTTTGCCAATTAAATGAACGAATCGGGCATTCATATTGAGATGAGTGCCTGATTTAAAAAAATAAAACGATAAAACCGATAAAACATGAACAGTCCGTACAAAAAACTTTAGCCCAAATTGAAATTATCATGCTATAACATTGGGCAAGCAAAACTGCTTCAACCTGATGTTGTCTGGATAGATAACACAATAAATTGAATAAATAATTTGAGGAATGAACATGCCTGCATTTTTAACTGATGATTGGTTTGCAAATGTTGAAAAATTAACTGCTGAAGCAGGTGATTTAAACTTACCACCAGCACTTTCAGGTTTAGCAATTAATTTGGTTGTTGCAGATGCAGATGGCAACACTGAGCTTGCTTTAGACGGCGGAAAAATCGTCAAAGGTAGTTCTGCAAATGCGAAAACAACATTGAACATGGATGCTGAAACGCTTCGTAAAGTATTCTTAGAATTTGATATGGCTGCTGCTATGCAAGCATTTATGACAGGCAAAATCAAAGTTCAAGGTGATATGTCTCAATTGATGGCTTTACAAACAGCGAAGCCAAGCCAAGAGCAAAAAGATTTATTTAAGAAAGTATTAGAGCAAACTGCTTAATCCTTTTAAAATAAAAAAGCTTACCCAAGAGTAAGCTTTTTTATTGCCTGTTTTTTACAAATCCAATCTATTTAATATACAGATTAAATTTCTAATAATCGAGGTGTGGTTTTAATGTGTTCTAAATAAGCCCGAATACGTGTGACATACTGTACTGCTTGCTTATAACGACCATTACTTGCTTGATTACGTGTCAAATAATTATAAAGATTCATCCAGTCATTAGGATCTTTACCTTGTGCTTTGATACGCTTTTGAATACCTTCAACCGCACCAGGACCCATATTGTATGCAACCAACGCATACCAATGACGATCTGGATTACGAATATAAGAATAACGACTCAACATCATATCAAAATATCTTGCGCCGCCTTGGATACTCTGAGCGGGGTCACTACGATTACTTACACCCATTTCTTTGGCTGTAGTATTGGTCAACATCATCAAACCACGGACACCTGTGGGAGAAACAGAGTCTGGTTTTAAATATGATTCTTGATAACCAATTGCAGCAAGTAGGTGCCAATCTAAGCCATATTGCTGCGCAGAGCGCTTAAAGCTGGCTTTATAAATCGGTAGACGAGAACTTAGGTCACGTTGGATCACGTTCCAATCGTCCTTCTTGACAACATTACGATTATAAAATGAGGCAAGTTGCTGAGTTGAACCATTTTGTTTGCTTTGGCAAATGAAACCACTTGCTGTTGCTGTTAATGGGTCTTCAGCTTGTTTAAATACCCAATTCAATTCTGGGTTTAAACCATTACTTTTTAAACTGTTGAAATCACCACAGCTTGCTGAAAATGAGGTTAAACGTTCTGCTTCAATTGTCTGCATATTTGCAGTGGTAATCGCAAAATTAGCTTTACCTTGAGCAACCATTTTCAATGCTGTTGCATTGTCTGAGACAGTTTTAAACTCAAGTTTAACATTTAAACTTTCAGCATAGTTATGGGCTAAGTCATAGCCGAAGCCATGCTTATAGTCTCCATCCTTAAACACGATGCTTGGATTGGAAACTGCAACTACAGTTAATTTACTCGAATTAACTACAGCATTGTATTGATTGTTCTTACTCGCATTAATGCTAAAAGGAATTAATGCAGTGGTTAAAACTAATGTTTTGATTGGCAGCGCACGAAAAAATGAGTTAAGGCTAAGCCTCGACCCAGAGGTTGAACTACTGTGCATGTTGTCTCCGCTACAAGTAATTTATTGCCCTAAAAAGTCATAAGCACAAAAACACCTAAAAACTTTTTATAGTTGGTAAATTCAATAAGGGTGGGCAGTCATGAACGTCATTCAAAAAATGACATGTGGGATAGAAAGATTTTGCAGAAAAACTACAAAATTAAAAAAATAAACTCATAAAACATGTGCGCATAATATAGGCGGTTTTTAGATCTGTCAAACTTTGTATGAAAAATGATCAATTTTAAATATTTAAGATTATGATTTTTAAAGGAATATTTTTTTAATAATTACGTGGATTTTAAAGCTGAAATAGCTTGTCAAAAACTGTAAGGAAATGTTCCAAAGCTAAGTTAAGATTTACCACTTTTAAAACGTTTTTCTGTTGAATTTTTTGTGCGAATTTAAATAGGAAAAAAAGGATTTTATCCCTTTTTAAACCTTAAAATGCAAGATTTTTAATCTGACATTTTTACTGTATTGGTTGTAGACTATAAAAACATTTTTTCAAAAATAAGTATCAAGTGCATATATATTGTGAATGGTTTTAAATCATGAAATCAAATTTAATTACCCGTTCAGGGCATGATCTGTTGGTTGCTGAGTTACAACATCTTTGGCGAGAAGAACGACCTGAAATTACTAAGAAAGTAACATGGGCTGCAAGTCTAGGTGACCGTTCTGAGAATGCTGATTACCAGTATAATAAACAGCTACTTCGAAAAATTGATCGTCGAGTACGTTATTTGGGTAAGCGGCTAGAAGAATTACGTATTATCGATTTTTCTCCAGAGCAAGCAGGCAAAGTGTATTTTGGGGCATGGGTTGAAATTGAAAATGATGATGGTGAACAGAAAACCATACGTATTGTCGGGGTAGATGAGATTTATGATCATCATCCACAACATGTATCAATTGACTCACCGATGGCAAGAGCTTTGCTTTCAAAACAAGTGGATGATGATGTTGAAGTCGTAACACCTTTAGGGAAAAAACGTTGGTATATCAATTCAATTCGTTATGAGTAGCTTGAATATTCATCAAATCAGTAAAAATTGACTTTATTTTGTACACTTGATTGAAGGAATACTGAAAAAGATTTGCCAAGTCGCAATTTTATTTATATGATAGCCGCCATTGGAAGCGTGGCAGAGCGGTTTAATGCACCGGTCTTGAAAACCGACGAGGGTGTGAGTCCTCCGTGAGTTCGAATCTCACCGCTTCCGCCAAATATTGATCTAAGCCCTTGTTATTGCAAGGGCTTTTTTCTTGCTTGTGCTTTTGTCCCACATTGTAACCCACATAAAATTTTGGATTAGATAACATCAAATTGGTGGATTTAGGACGTTGTAGGAAGAGTCATTCATTTAGTTTAAATTCACGATAAGTTCATATCACTATTTCCAACACGTAAAAAAGCCCAATAAGGAACTACTGGGCTGTGACTGAATGAGTCAAATACGATTAATAAACAATATACTCAAAATTTGATTTGATGACTTTGGATTGATAGTAGTAATACTTCAAAGGATAGAGCATATTGTTAAAAATAACTTTCCACTCTGCTAAATTAATGCCTTGGAAATTATCACGCTCAAGCTTCAGAGTTTGAATAGAAATATTTGGCAAATTCAGTTGAACCGAAATTTGACCTTCTTTATCAATCGAATGTGATAATAGATTTTGATCCTGAGGCAGTTGTAACTGATGATTTTGTTCGTGATAAACCAACATATTGAGGTAGTACTGCCCATACAATGTTTTTTGAATCCGCCATTGGATGCAAAATAGGTTTCCTTGATTAAGTTGCTGAAATTGGTCAATCAATTTACTTTTAAGCTTAACAATTGCTTTTTCTAGCTCATTTACTTGTAACGATGCTGTATCACCTTTGGCACAAAAGCAATAAAAGAGCTTGGTAGATGAGATGTTAGCGTGTTGAGTGAGCAATCGATTGACAATACGTGAGTTTTCCTTAGCTTGGTCTGATATGAGCTTTTTACGCTTGTTAACGTCGCTCTCAGCCTCAACACTGATTGAATAACCACGTATTTCATTCCAAAGTTGATTTAAGGAAGAATGTATTGCTTGTTTATCAGGGTGTTGATTAATCCCTAAAATATCAAACCAACTATTTTGCATAACGATTTGATGCATTTTAGACACTAGGAAACTAGCGCCTTTGTTTACAATAAACTCATTAGGCAAAGTGGTTAAGGGGAATGCACAATTGCTTTGCATCATTTGACGTTGCATCTTTAGCACACGATCAAGCTCGATCAATGGTGCTGTTGGTGTTAATACCTGACCTCTGATTTGCAAAGGTTTTGAACTTTTTAGACATAATTGATGAGATGCTTCACCCAAGGTATGAAGCCATTTCATAACGATTAAATTATTTTGTCCACAAATCAAATCTAAATTACTGAATTGCTGAAGTTGTTCGAAGCTCATAATGATTTACCTGATGGTTTAATGACTAATTTTTTCTTAACAAGGGTCACAGGACTGATTAATTTATCCTGAGGGATTGGATTAGGGATAATTTTAAAAATACGCGGACGACCAACTGTTTTCGGTTGTTTTGTACGATTGCTGGTTGCAAAGGTATGAACATTCCCTAGTAAGCGCTTATCAATCAGAAACTGATCTTGCTTACAGATGTAGACTAGAACCTGATCAAGATTGTCGAAGAAGGTTTGGTCACTATGACGTGCTATGCCAATTGCAAGGTGACGATATTTGATTTTGTCACGGTGGCAATTGAAGTAATAACCTTTGCCTAGGGTAATCTCAGTCCAGCGTTGACCAATCATTTCTGCGTAGTGCGTATCGCTTTGAAACTTGTTCCCATCCATAAAAAAGATACAGTGGTAGTGATAGCCTTTTTTCTCACCAAACTCTAACTTCCAGAGATAACCCACGATGTTAGGTAAGTCTTTGTCATGATGGAAACCTTTCATGAGTTGAGCATGATGAGCTTTCATTTTCTTAAAGGTGACATCATCCTGTATCCGTTCTTTCCAGCCGAAGTCAATACGAAGTACCAGTAGCTTACTAAACGTGTCTCTCAAGGCTTGAACGAGCTTTCTAGCCCCTTTATATTGATCCTTTGATCTTTCACGACGAGCGTATTGAGCCTTTGTAAAGATCGGTGAGTCGATTCGAATCAAAATCTCACGAACCAAATTATTTTTAAGTTGAGCCGTTGTATGAGAGCAGATCAGTTCTCCCGTCATATCATCTAATAATTCGAATGTACGATTTGGTGCTGCTTTCCAAAAAGAAGGCTCATCTTCAGGATGAATATTAGGTGCAACAGCCACGTTATATGCTTGTTTGAAAATAATGCTATGTTCACAGTGGTAGTTACTTTGACTCGCTTGTTCAATTGAACAAATTCCTTTTAAGAATAATTCAAGAGCAGGTACATAAGTCTTTAAGCTCAAGCCCTCGTTGCTGAGTTTAAACAAGCGATCTATTGATTCGTTTTCAATTCGATTAACGCAAAGAATGGTACTGTATATAGTCGAAATAACAGGATTTTCTTTAAGGATGAATAGACCATTGTCTTGCTCACTAGTGAGTTCTAATAAATTAGGTGGATATTTCTGATCAATATCTATTCGGTTTTCCATTGGCTTTGCTCTTATAGTCATTGGTTTATATGCTAGATAATTGAATTAACTGAATAATGCTTTAGAATTATAAGAATGATGAGAGATGAAGTAGATCATCTCTCTGATGAGCTAGTTGGTATAGGCACTGATCTTATAGAGATATAAAACAGTATTTAGTAAACTAACTCTTTCATTCATATAGATATTGTTAAGCGTATTAATTAAATCTTTAGTCTGTTTAATGGTTTAATAAGATTGTTAATCATCGTATTAATTAGAGTGCTAATAAGATTATTAATAGTGCTAATAAGATTATTAATTAAATTAAAAAACCTAAATTCACTTTCACAAGACATAGTCCTCCTACAGGGGCAATTGAATAAACTGCTCCTCGTGATTTACAGGGATACGAGAACTAAGAAGTGATGAAAGTTATGCCGATAAAATTAATGAAAGGGTAGGTTCTTGAGCCATAGCTCAACTTCATTTTCTACCCAAGCAACACTGTTCATGCCCAGCTTACGGGGCTTAGGGAAGTCAGGGTCGTATCGCTTAGACTTTTGATCGAGTTTGTCATAAATGGTTGAGCGGCTGATCTGACATTTATCGGTGACATCACGTAATTTCAACATACGCATAGTGTCAGCATAGCTTTGATTGTTTTGCATAAAAATCTCCATTGGATTGATGTGGACACAACGGAATTATGCTAAAAACATACGTAAAGAATAGTTGGAAATCATTACGTGAACCAAAAGACTCAGAATGAAACAATGTTTAAAGAAATATTAGCCAACCTTTTTCGGTTGGTGGTCATGTATTCTTGTGAAAGGATTAAGGTACAGAATAAGTTTCCAGAAATTTATCAATGGTTTGAAGAAAACAACAAAACTGTTGAATATGAAATTAAACAGTTTTTAAGAAAAAATGTTAAAAATCTTCATATTAAAATTAAAAAACATAGTAAACATCAAACGATTAATCTTGATTCAACTGAAGCAGATATTATTTACGAATTCACTCAATATTTCTGGGATTATTATCAGTACCAAGATGTCCAATACAACAGAACCTTGTTTTCTGATTTTGAACTCAAGGAAAAAATAGTTACTGACTTTTTTATTAAAATTTTTCATAAATTGTCATCATCTAAAGAATCAGGCACAACCCTAGAACAATTTATTGAGTTTAGTGAAAAGTATGCATATTCATCATTTGTTGCAAAAGAACGGGTTACTCAATCCATTTTTAAATATTTTCAAATTTATGCTGAGTTGACAAATCCAGACGTCCGACTCGGGACTCATGAGTTACGTGCAAAATTTATTGAGTTACTGAAGCAAATTCCGTATTACTCTATTTTTGGGCGCTCATCTATTACAGGCTATTCTACTTACAAAACAGTTATGGGTAAGCGCTATTACTCCACATTAAGAACACCTTTGGATTTCGCACCAGGCACTTTGGTTGATAATCTTTTACATTTCTTATTTCAGCATCTTATTGAACTTTTTTATTTTGAGTATTTATATCATGATCCTCAAAATTTTAATGCTAAAAAGGCAAGTGGAATATTGGAAGATCGCGCTACATTCACACAACGTTGTGATGATCGTTTAGATGAATGTAATAATATCATGAAATTATTATTGCAAGCGTGGCCAAAAGAGCAACACTTAGTGTATAGAAGTGTGAAAGATGAAAGTTCAATTATTCCTGTCTTAAGAAGTATTTTATATGTCAATTTTTTAGAACAATACCAAAAAGAACTGAATTCAGGTATTGAATTGAACGAAGTTGTAGTAGAAAAGAAAAAGAGCAGAACAGATGCAGAAGCAAGAAATCAAATTGAAGCATTTTTTAAATTTCTAGAAAAAGGTTTTGAGGAGATGTCATTTATGGTTAAACTTAATTTGGAAAATGATAAAACTGATGCTTGGTCAATAAAACTATTTGATCATCTAGAAAAAGAGGGTGAAAAAACAGCGGGTAAAATTGAAATATTGGAGTGGAATTGGAGTGCAATTCGATCGATGTATGATAAGCATAAAAAAGATAAAAAACTGTTTAATTATGAATAACTCAGGATAACTATCACATGGGGTTTTAAGGGCTAAAATGAGCATTATTTTTTTACTTTTTTAGTGATCATTTGACAGTGAAATTAAACATAAAAAATGGGTGATAATGCAGGGAGCTAAAATGGCTTCCTGCTTATTTTACGTTAAAACACTCATTGCTCAACAATGGCACGATAGGTAATTTTACCATGCGTGGTATACAGATAGACTTCCTTAATTCCCTCAGCAGAACAGCCTTTTAAAACAATGTTAAATATTGCTCCATAATAAGACACACTTGGAAATTTAGTGGTAAAAGGTTCTAGCCCCACGACTTTACAGTTTGGATTGTCCATTTCAACTTTATCTATCACATCGTTGACTTCAGACACTACTTTTAAACGCGTGGTGTCATAAACCGTACTTGTGATAACTTTAAAATTTGGGTAAGCATCCACAGGGCGGTATTTGACTTCGAGTGCTTCGCCTGCCAATAACTCACGTTTCAGCTGAGGCGGTGGAATATCAATATTTTCAGCCCCTGTGTAAGTACTGTCAGGATCATAACGGTCATGGGCAATAGCAGCAGCTTCTGCTTCTTGCTCTTTAACTTGTAGATTAGATTCAGTTTGGGTGTCAATTGATGCTTGTGCCTCTGAGGATGCTACTGAGGAATGCTCATCAGGTTTCTTTTGGCAGGCGGTGAGTATTGATACAATCACAGTTGCAAGGATTAATTTTTTCATGATGGCATCCTCTTACTGTGATGAAAACTGAGTACGTTGCACATACTTCAGCACCGCTAAACCTTTGACGTACAGCCATCGGTCATTGCCATTCTCAGCATGATAATCAAAGACTTGATAAGCAAAGTCATCAATATCCATTAACTTTGGCTCCTTTAAATCCTTGCCTTCTCGAATCATGGCATTGAGATCAGCGCTATAAATAAAATAACGGAGACGATCACCTTTGGGGATGATTTGCCATTGTTTGCTAATCGCAACAAAGGCGTTGCAATTGATATTACCCTCACAGCGTTTCACGACGGGTGCATTGGTTGGTGTATTGATCAATGCCATGACCTGATTCATATCTGCATGACAGATTGAACCTATAGATAGGCAGGTAATGACGGCACCTGACCGTAAAACGTATTTGATTCTTTTGTTCATTTAAATTAATTCCTAATTATTGTTGTTCGATACATTTTTAATTGAATGAAATTACTTAAACATCGAGATTGGCCATACCACGGCTTTGCCTAAGTTATAGGCATAGCTTCGATCGGCTGTGGCACTGCATCCCTTTAAATAAACAGAAAACAGCAAGGCAATCACGATATAAATTCCGATCAGATAATTTTTGATTTGCATGGTGCTTCTCCTAAGAGGTTTGACAAGTTTGAGCAGCGCGATACATTTGCTCGCCAAAATCTTGCGGTAGATCAAGACGACTGACATTTTGTTGAGCCAGTTTCTCCATCACAGCAGGGGAATAATGTGCTTCGAGCTTGTCATAGACACAGGAACAGGTAGATCGATCTGTACCACCCGATTGACAACCTGCATTAAAGTCACGTTTAGATTTACTTTCACAACCTGTTAATACAACAGCCGTGAACAGTGCCAGCCCAAGAATGGGCAGATGATAAAAAACAGACATGATGATTCTCGCCATAAATAGAGCATGAATGGTGTCTGACTTCAAAAGGCGTAGAAATGAAATGATTTACTGAGGAGACTTATTCCAGCCAGCCAGTTCAACCAACAGCCAAAACAGCAACATCATCAGCACAAAGCCAATGACAGCAGGTCCCAGCTAGATCACTACAGCGACGATTAAAATCAGACGTGCAATGATTTTCATTACCGAAGCAATGTAGAGATACGATTCGGCTGAGTGAGGCGAGTTAAAATCGGAATAAAGTTAAATTTTAAGAATAAAGAAACAGTCATGATTGACTCCTTGGAATTATAAGAAGTTCTACCAAATTACTGCTAAATAATGGTGGCAGAACGAAAGGGGGTTAGCAGACTGGGATCCAAGGAACCAGCACGCACGAGGCGTCCCCCTCCCGTTCTACCGCAAAGGGGGAACACGAGGGTTTCACGACATACAAAATTGATTTTATATATCGTGCTGGATCTGCGGTCTGCTAAAACCGACTGGCAATGTAGGCCAGCACGCCCATGATAATGCTAAGCCCGATCAGGGTCAATTTCATTTACGGACTACGCTGTGATAACGAGCTAAAAACAATCAAAAATAGAATGCAAATAATTTCAGATACATAACACCTGAATGAAGAACCGAATCAGATTTCCCTAACTGCTTGGGAAATGCACAACAGATTCATTAATACAATCAGGAGTTTTTTATGCCGTATCGAGATTTTGATCAAGAAGAAGAAGGGATATTTCCGCAACGTGGAACGATGAAGCCCATGATGCAAGGTTTAGGTTTAACCAATTCACCGACCACTTTAGCCCTATTGGGGATGTCACTGGCACGTTCCTTGGGCTATTCACCTTTTATTGGTGGGGTTGCAGGTGCCATGTTGGGTGGTGTGATTTTGGTCATTGCCGAACAAACGCCAAATAATTCACGACCACCTTTTAGCAAATAGCTTGCTCAGCAAGCATTCAACACGATCGTAAATAGCATATTCATTTTTAAATTCAAAAAATTCATTATCTTAAATTAGGACTATATTTCATGGCACACCTTATCGAACAAATGGCCTATGTCGGACAAACCCCTTGGCATGGCTTAGGCAATCAACTCACCCACCATCAGCCGATTGAAGTCTGGGCACAACAAGCAGGCATGGACTGGCGGATTGAATCCTCTGATGTTAGCTACATGGCACAAAATCAACGTGGGCAAAACATCATCATGCCGTTTGAAGAACAACGGGTTTTATACCGTTCAGACACGCATGCGCCTTTATCTGTGGTCAGTCAACGTTATCAAGAAGTTCAACCCAAAGAAATTCTACATTTCTACAAAGATTTAACAGAGCAATCAGGCTTTGAATTGGAAACAGCTGGCGTCCTCAAAGGTGGTAAGAAATTCTGGGCATTGGCACGAACAGGACAGACCTCAGCCTTAAAAGGCAAAGATGTCAGTAATGGCTACATACTTTTAGCAACGGCATGTGATGGTACGCTTGCCACCACTGCACAATTTACTTCTATTCGTGTGGTCTGTAACAATACCTTAGCGATTGCACTCAAAGGACAGGATGTAAGTCGAGGTGTGGTTAAAGTACCTCACAGTACCAAGTTTGATGCAGACAAGATCAAACAGCAATTGGGCATTTCAGTGCGTGCATGGGATGAACATATGTATGAAATGAAACAGCTCAGTCAGCGTAAAGTCACCCAACAAGAAGCAGCGGCTTATTTCGATGCTGTGTTTAACAATACTACCCTCAGCCCATCAGAACAGGATGAAGGCATCATTCAGTTCTATCGCAAAGTGGCTAACAACCCAGTTGAGTCAATTAAAGCGAATGTAACAAAAGCAGAACCGAATGGGCGTGCAATGTCGAAAGTGATGACCATGTTTAATGGTCATGGACGGGGCGCAGAGCTCTCCTCAGCCAAGGAAACGGCCTATGGCTTACTGTGTTCTATCACAGAATTTGCAGACCATGAGCGTCGGTCTATGAGTCGAGATCATCGACTTGATTCAGCATGGTTTGGTGCAGGGGCAGGCTTAAAACAGCGAGGATTAGAACAGGCGCTAAGGATGATTGTTTAAATTACTCCATAATTTAGCCTAAGTAATTCCACTTCAACAAAAGATTTAAATTGCATCCAAGCTACACCCTTGAAACCACATCCGATGATGTGGTTTTTTTATGCCCTTTATTTATCACCTTGATCTTAATCCTGATTAAAAATAGGAATTCAACATGAATACAGCCATATTAAAGCCATCTATTCAACAAGCCAGTCAAGCCTTTATTGCCCCAAAATTATTTACTGCAAAACGCTTCGTGGAGACCAAAAAACTCAGTCAAGCCGAATGGTTAGAAATACGCAGACAAGGCATCGGCAGTAGTGATTGTGCCGCAGCCTGTGGACTTAACCCCTATATGTCGATGCTCGAACTGTGGATGATTAAAACAGGACGTATTAAACAATCCATTGAAGATGAAAGTACAGGTCATGCACCTTTGTATTGGGGCAAGCAATTAGAGCCGCTCGTGGCTGAATACTACAGTATGCACACCAATTATAAAGTCCGCAGAGTCAATGCAGTACTGCAACATCCCGACCCTGACAAACATTTCATGTTAGCAAACTTAGATTATTCCGTAGTCGGGGATGCCGATGTACAAATCTTGGAATGTAAAACCGCAGGAGAATATGGTGCCAAGTTGTGGCGAGATGGTGTGCCTTTATACGTACTGTGTCAGGTACAACACCAATTGGCGGTGACAGGCAAGAAAGCAGCTCATATATGTGTGTTGATTTGTGGACATGAAACTCGAATCTTCAAAGTGACACGCTCAGAATCAGTCATTCAACACATTATTAATGCGGAACGTCAATTTTGGGACTGTGTTGAAAAAGATATACCACCTGATGCAGATGCCAGCGCATCGGCAGCTCAAGCATTACAGCAACTTTATCCTGAACATGTGCCATTGAGTACCACAGATTTGAGTGAGGATGAACAAGCCAACCAACAATTTGAACAGTTGATCAAAGCACGAAACCAAATTGAAAAACATCAAGAAAGTTTCGATCTACTGAAACATCAACTGCAAGCCCAGATGCAGGAGTCGGAACGTGCCACCTTTAAGACAGGTTCGGTGACGTGGAAAAAGGCCAAAGACTCGATCAGCTTAGACAGTAAGGCATTACTCAAACAACACCCTGAATATCTCAACCAGTTTTCACAAAGCAAAACAGGTTCACGGCGTTTTAACATCTATGCACATGATGATGAGTAAACAAAATTTCATTCTAACCAAATCCAATCCAGCGCATATCTGCAAAAAATCGCAAAACAGCCCCCGTTCCCTGTAAGCACCGAAGTACTTACAGAGAACAAAATGGACTGAATTGCGAAGAAATAAATGATTTCTACATATCAACCGAACATTAGTAAAAAATAACGGATGAGGAAAACACTATGATCAAAGGTTTAGCGATTACACCCCCGATATTAGGTCGTATTAGCATTGGCAAGGTTGTTGAAAAAAATGGCAAACGATTACCTGAAAAGGATGATCAATTTACCATTACCAGTCAAATCCAAAATAAGGATGGCTGGATTAAACATCCACTCGATGAACAACTTCGAGCCAAAGCACCCAATCAAAAATTGAGAACTATTCCTGTGCGGATGATCTTCAATGACCCTGAACTTAACCTTAGAGCTGAATACACTTTATTTGATCGTCAGACGGGCAGGCCTGTATGTGTTGGGAATGGTGAAATGTGTCAAAGACGTACCAACCAAGGCATTGAACAACATCCCTGTCCATCACCCGATTTATGTCCATTGGCACAAGGAGGTAACTGTAAACCTTATGGGCGGTTGCATGTCAATTTAGATGAGTCGGATGAACTAGGAACCTTTATTTTTAGAACGACGGGTTTTAATAGTATCCGCACCTTGGCAGCACGACTGAGTTATTACCATGCAGCATCGAATGGTTTACTATCTTGCCTACCACTGCAATTGACATTGAGAGGAAAGTCCACCACACAAAGCTATCGTACCCCTGTTTATTACGTGGATTTAACCCTACGTGATGGTGTCAATCTTCAGCAAGCGATCCAAATGGCGCAAGAGATTGATCAGCAAAGTAAGCAGAGTGGTTTTAATCAAAGTGCTTTAGATCAGATGGCGAGGCAGGGCTTTGCCAATGCACAGTTTGAGGTGAATGGTGAGGAGGGTATGGATATGGTGGAGGAGTTTTACAGCGATGAGAATTCAGATGCTGAACAAATATCACCTGAAAATGTACAAGCTGAGCAGGAGCAGGCTAGATCGAAAAGTATGGCTAAATTTAATCAGGGGGAGGGATTTGCACAAGATATTCAGCAAGGCTTGCAGGGGAGTGTCAGGGCGGTGAATTAGTTAGGTATTATGAATGAGGTTATTAAATTTTAATCATAGATAACCGTATATTCTTCATTTGTTTTGGGATGAAAAAAAGTTGTACGACCATCTAAAAAATTTATGACCTCATTATCTTCATTCAAGCGTAACTTATTTATTGCCCAAATTGCTTTTGTTTTTTTCTCAACTTCTTCAGGTCGATATTCAGAAAAAATAGTAATGCTAATCAAGTGACCCGATGGTGAACGAGCTTTCAAATTACGAATATATTTAGGTGAAAAACTATCAGACATTGTGGATCTAGAAAATAATTGATAATTTAGAAAGTATCCCTATATGACTTAAATCTCAATTAATTCATTGTAATTAAATATTTTGAGTATAAGAATGGTCGCTAACAAGCCAAAAGTAAAAATTGAGAAAGATGTTCAAGATTTTTTAAAAGCATTTTCTAAAATTAATAAAGCTGATTTTCATTTTAAAATATTGTCTTTATTTCCAGACAATTGCTGTGAATTTACCTCTATGTTGTTAGCCCGATTTTTAATTTAGGAAAGGGCATACCAAATTACTGATGTTTTAATGATTAAGGGACAATGTTGAAAGAAATCATCTCAACTCCATCTATGGCTTGATATACTCGGTATAAAAGTTGACTTAACTTCAGGACAGTTCAAGGATGCACCTCATATAATTATTGCTGAATACCACTCTTGGCATGATCACTTTCAAATTGTAGACATATATTTACCAGAGATTAATTTTGATAATTACTTAGGTGATTATGAAGAGCTTGCGCTAGAGTATGGCTACATGCAAATTGTTAAAAAAATTAATAGAAATTTAATGGCGTTTTAAAGTCCGCTTATAGTTACAATTCGGATAGCGATTACATGCCATAAATTCACCATAAGGTCCTGTTTTCTTCCAGATACGTCCTTGATTACATTTCGGACATAACCACTCAGGTGGTATTTCACTATTTGCAGGTTTATGCTCGTCTTGAGGTATGTAAATCAATTCTTTGAAATTTTGGTCTTTAATAATCTCATCAAGGAAAATAGAGCCTCGCTCTCCAATGAGATAAACCTTTTCTTTTGCACGAGTCAGAGCCACATAAAACAAGCGACGTTCTTCAGCAAAAGCATGTGCTTCAGGTTGGGGAAGTACCATATTCAATAGAGGATCATCTTCCTTGTCAGCAGGGAAAGAGTTTCCACCTTTATTCAAGCCAACCAAAATAACATAGTCCGCTTGTAAGCCTTTCGATGAGTGAATGGTTTTAAACTGGACTGTACAATGGGTTAAAAAAGGTCGAATACTGCTGATTTGGGGTTCATGGCGATTGTATCGTGCTAATATATAAATAGATTTCTTTTTAGCTTGACCTGAATTTGTATTATTGATTTCCATAATGGTTTTAAGTAAATATTGATCAATATCTTTTTTATTTGTTGAAAAGCTAATTTCGACGACTTTAGTGGTCGATTGATCAACAGCATTAACCACCTTTTGAAGTTGTGCTTTATTTTTTTGGATAAAACCACTAGCAATATTGGCAATACCTTGATTGGAACGGAATGTTTGGGTAAGTTGAGTTTGTTTGGTATAACCAAAGACTTTTTGAAACTGAGTAAAAATACTGATATCTGAACCTGCAAAGCGATAGATTGCTTGCCAGTCATCACCAACACAAAACAGTTTTGCTTCAGGTACTTGGTTGAGTAAAGACTGGATAAGGCGTGCTCTAGCTTGAGATGTATCCTGAAACTCATCCACTATAATGAGTTTAAATGGACTCTTATATTTATTTTCGTTGATCAGTTTGGCTGATTCAATCAGCAAATCATCAAAATCATGCTCTTGGCTGGATTTTAAAATAGCATCGTATTTTGCATAAACTTTGGCAAACAACTCTAAAAATAGACTTTGTCTAAGCGTTAATGACGAGTTTGCTAAAAGCTGAGTTGTATTGGCTTGATTAGATTTATAATGGCTTAAAAAACTACTGTAGAGGTCATTTGCACTTTGTTCGTAAATAGATTCGGCTTTTATATTGATCTCAGTTAAGCTACGTGGGGTAAATGCTTGTCCACGTAATTTAAGTTCTTTCTCTAGTTTATGAAAAATTGAACCTGTAATAAACTCGTGAAAAGTGGTGCTGATTAAATCAGTCTTATACTGCTTGTGAATTTCAGCTTTCCATTTCATTTCATTTAGGTATTTTTGCCCAAAATGAGCTGGAGGTTTACCATGCTGATCCACAGCATAATGTTCTAAATAAAGGTTGATTTCAGGAAAATAAAAATCAGGTTTGTACTGGCGGTGACTTTCATCCGCAGTGTCATGTTCATAATTGCATTCGTATTGATAGGGAATACCTTGGCTATATAACCAGTTGGCGATAGCTTTTTCGCCATGGGATTTTACGATTTCACCTTGGTAAGTTTCAAAGCCATCCTTGAATCTATCAAATGATTGTTTTTGTGCCTTATCCCATTCACTTTGAGTTTTGAATGCAAAAGGCGAGAGTGGAGCTTTTAAATAAGCTGTTTTAAATAAAAGATACTTTTCCTGAAAGTCTGAGTCAGTTTCATTTAACTGTTGAATAATTCTATCTAAGAGGCGTTTTATATTTTCTGCATGTGCTGAAACTGTAGGGCTTTTACCAGTGGCTTTGCCAATGATCCTTACACCTAATTTATGAAAATTCAGTGCTTCAATTTTGCCATTAAACTGAGTAAGAATATTGCTAAGCCTTAAATTGATCCGCTCATTCAGTTCTTCTCCTGCATTCCTATTAAAAGCCAATACTAAAATTTCTTCAGGTTGATAAAGACCTGTTAATAATGCATAACCCACTTTCCCAACGATGGTAGAAGTTTTACCTGAACCTGCCGCAGCGACCAACAAGTTACGGTCTTCAAAAATGATCGAAGAAACCCGTTGTTCATGCGTGAGTGGGGTAGCTTCAACCTGATCAAAAAAATCTTTATATTTAACTAATTCACTGTCAATAAAACGAGAGTTTTTAGTATCGATGGCATAGTTTGCTTGGATCGGTAATTCAATCAATTTTTGAAGCTGTTCAAAGGCTACCTGTTGTTGTGATTCAAAGCAAAATGAACGATCACGTTTGATTAAACTGTCAAATCGGTCAACATCAGGTTTTGAGCGTGCAATTAAGTCTGACCTGAATAAATTTGAAAAACGATGAGATAGGTAACGATCTTGATGAATAAAGTCTTGGTATTCAATGATAAATGGTTGCAGAACGGCTTTAATTTGTTCTGCATTTCTTTTATTTTTTAGGAATTCTGTATCACTTTGAATTTGAGTTCGAAATTCTTCGGCTTGTGAATTGAATATGCCTTTGAACAAAAAAATCTGATCAAGCGTTTTAAGTGTCAAAGATGACCATATCCAACCCTTTTGGATATGAATGTCTAAGACCTGCTCAGGAGTCATTTTTGTCGTGTTGTCATCAAGCTTAATTGTGAGTTCAGGGTATTCATAGCTTAGATACCATTTGGCTGAGCCTGCAAAAATGTAGCTGAGTAAACTTGGATGGATTTCCATAATGTCCTAAAGAAAAATTATTAAAATAATTAATGGTTTATATGTAATTGTAAGCGTTGAAGTTATTTAATTCAGCAGTATGATAGAAATTATCAACAACCATTGTTACTCTTTAAAGGTTTTATTCAACGCTTGTTGCACAGCATCAACTCTTGATTTACAAGATTTAAAAGCATCCATCGACTCTTCGACGACCTTCATCAAATTATCAATATCAGGCTCTTCCTGAGATTCCAGTAAATCTGCATTACGTTTTAGAATGTCATAACCTTGTTTAAAGCTTAAAGTTTCATTTGTCATGAGTGATTACCTGTGTGACTTTGGCTTCAATGATCCCATCCTGCATTTCAACAGAAAATTGAGACGATTTTAATTGTTGAACAGAGCGTATTGCTTTACCTTCAGTACGGATGACTGCATACCCCTTAGACATCACTTGTTTTGGGTTTTGTAGCAATGTCTCTCTAAGTAAAACCTCAATTTGGTTTGAGGCATGTTTAAGCTGTTGATTGGCAAAATACTGAGTTTGTTCTTTAAATTGTACAAGAGAACTGGATGCCGTATTGATTTGGGCTTGAGCCAGAGTTTTGATGATCTGCATCAAATGTTCATTTTGACTTTGATAAGCAGTAATCTGATGTTGTGACAATAGTTTTATGGTGTGTAAACAGTCAGTCGCTTGCTGTGACCGTTCTACAATCACATTACGAATGCCAGCAATAACCTTACTAGGTGTATCGAATGAACGGTGAGCCACTTCATCTAGAATTGTACGATCTTTTTCATGACCAATACCCACCCAAATCGGAACACTGCGCTTACACAGTAGGGCTGCCAAGTCATAATCATTCAAATAAGCCAAATCATTGACTGCACCACCACCACGGATAATCACAATTAAATCAGGTGCAATTTTAAAATCCTTTGCCCATTGTTTTAAGCTCGTTGAAATGCTGTCAATAATACTCGCTACTGCCATATTCCCTTGAAAAGTGGCTGTGTGATAGACAAAATGACAAACACCTGTTTTTTCAAGAATATCAGCATCACGCTTAAAGTCACCTAAACCTGCTGCATTCTCAGGGGTAATGACTAAAACATGATGAATATCGAAAGGTAAGGGAAGCTGCTTGTTTTTATGAATTAAGCCCTCTTGCGTTAAACGTTCTATAACCTGTTGATAACGCCTTGCAAGATCACCCAAGGTAAAAGAAGAATCAATTTCCTCGATGTTGACTGAAAAACCATACTGCGGATCAAAGCGCGCTTTAACTTTAATCAGCACATTCAAATCCTTAGAAAGTTCGACACCACTTTCGCGCTCAAACTTGGGTACAATTTTTTGAGCAGTAGACTTCCAGATTGTTGCCTTACAATGGGCAATCACTTTATCTGTGCTTTCATCCTTTTCAGCAAGTTCAAGGTAGAAATGCCCACCTTTAATATTTAAGTTGCGAATCTCAGCTTTCACCCATACCGCATCTTCAAAAGTCAGTTGTATGACCTCTTGGACTGTTGCAAGATATTCACTGAGCGATAGCTTAAATTCAGGCATTCAATTTAATTGTGATTGATTTTAGTATTTAGATATTAGCAAAAAATGTAGATATGTAGTAAGTAGAAGTATGCAAGATTAGATAAGCAGCAACAGCAACACATGACTTGATCTACATATAGTCCGCTCAGAAAAGATTGTAGCAGTCAGTTCAGGTCATTAGGTTAAATCTGTAAAACCTTCGTACGATTTAAAGCAATCCTTGGGAAATTTTCTAAAATATTTTTTCATTTTCGGAAGTCATAACTTATTTTAGTACTCTATACCTGATAATATCTTCTGTATACCCTTGTGAAGATGTGCGTATTGTGAGTCTAAGAATAGAATTTATTAAAGCCCTTCATGGGGATTCAATTTTAATTACAAGTGAGTCTAAACAAGGGAATATAAGAATATTGGTTGATGGGGGGCCTGAATATTCTTTTAGGCCACGTGAGCCAGGTGATCAACGTGATGGACATCTAAAAAGAGTTTTGGATGATCTACGCAAAGATAATCAAAAAATTGATCTTGTTATACTTACTCATGTAGATGATGATCATATTGGAGGGTTGCTCAAAGCCTTCGAACATCCTGATTATCTTCCCCAAATGACCAATTGAACCGTACCGGGTTTGTCGGAGAGTCAATATTCTGAGAGACTATCCCGATGACAAAATTAAAATATACCCCTGAAATCAGAGAAAGAGCGGTTCA
>NZ_JBIMCW010000019.1:0-85275 GCF_048552295.1 Acinetobacter legionensis | reverse complement strand
TCTGTATTTCTGTATTTCTGTATTTCTGTATTTCTGTATTTCTGTATTTCTGTATTTCTGTATTTCTGTATTTCTGTATTTCTGTATTTCTGTATTTACATCATAATCGAAATATGTTACTGTTTTTGATAAAATTTTATTTCATCTTTTTAGTCAGGAGGTTGTATGTCTAAAATTCAAAATCAACCTCATAAAGAGGGGAAAAAACTATCTGCAAAAACTGAAAGCTCATTAAATTTTAAGGTTAGTCCAGAAGAAAAAAGAGAATTTAAATTATTTGCAGTTGAACAAGGAATGACTATGCTCGCCTTGTTAAAAGAGGGATTTGAACTATCAAAGGAAAAGCGTAAAAAATGACTACTGATAGCTCTATTTCTGATAACAACACTGATTGGCTTTTTCAATTTAGCACAAATAGAGAACCACCCATTGTAGAAGGTTTGGTTTATGTAGATTCGTATACTCCTGTTGATCATCCTCCTGAAGTTGTTTCCGTAATGGAAAAGGCTCAGTTATTTGGTGCAAAAGCTGTTTTATTTGAATCTGAACAAAATGGACGGCTTACCCCTCAAGCTTTTATTTTTAGTGCTTCAGAAGGTGATTCTGATCAAGAATTTGCTATGTTACACAAACGCCTTTGGAGTTGGGGGGGAGTCCCTTTAATCTATAGGGCGACTTCTGGCTGTATTCAACTTTTTCGTTGCGCACATAAACCAGATTTTATAAAGAATAATAATGAACAACTTATTTTTAATCCTATCCGGACTTTAAAGTTAGGTACAAAAATTGCACAGAGCGAATTATGGTGGGATATTACACGACTTCGTAATGGTACAATTTGGGATAATAAACAGGCATGTGATTTGTTGTTATCTGCACACAAATCTGCACATCGTAAATTAGTAGAAGAAGTTAGGTCTCTAAGCAACTTATTAACAAAGAAAAATTTGCTAAATAGCAGTTTGCGCAGAAGACTACTTATTTTATCATTATTAATTGCTTATCTAGAAGAGCGCTCTATTTTATTACCTACCGATTTTGAAAAAATTAAAACTAATGCTAAAAGTTTTTTTGATATCTTACAGGATGGCTCTGCCCTTATAGACTTACTGTATGTTCTTGAAGACCGATTTAATGGGCATGTGTTTTCTTTAACAGATGAGGAACGCAGTTTACTTCTGAACAGTAATGATCTTCATTACTATGCCACATTAATTAATGGTTATACTGATTCAAATGGTCAACTTAACTTTTGGAAACTTTACTCATTTAAAGATCTTCCTGTTGAGTTGATTAGTAATATATATCAACTTTTTGTAAATGACACAGCTAGCTCTATCTATACTCCCCCTGCTTTAGTTCGATTAATATTAGATGAAACCTTAAGCTGGAAACGGCTTGATGATTTAATGGCAGGCACTGGTATAATTCTTGATCCTGCTTGTGGTTCAGGTGTCTTTCTAGTTGAAGCATTTAAAAGGCTTATTCTTCACTGGCGTTTACGAAATAATTGGAAAAAACCAAATGTTGATACTTTACGGCTATTAATCCAAAAAGTACATGGAATCGATCTGGAACGAGGTGCAGTCGAATTAGCTGCTTTTAGTTTATGTTTAAGCCTTTGTGATGCATTAGAACCAGAAGATATTTATAAAACCCATAAACTTTTTCCAAATCTAATGGGAAATACATTACATGCCAGCTGTTTCTTTGAAGCAAAAGAACTAGGTTTAGTTAAACAACCAATTTCCATTGTAATTGGTAATCCGCCTTTTATATCTTCACTATCGACAGAAGGAGCTAAACGTAGCTATCACTCATATTCTCTTCAACATGGAAAATTACCAGATAAACAATTAGCATACCTATTTTTACATGATGCTATGGAGATGATTTCCAGTGGTGGCATATTGGCGATGATTGAACCATCAGGGTTTATATATAATCAAAATGCTAATCAATTCCGCAATGATTTTCTTTTAAAATGGAAAGTACGGGAAATATTAGATTTCGTATCTATTAGAGGGTTATTTAAAAAAGGTGATGCTGATCCCAAAATTGTGATTGTTATTGCTGAGTCTTTAAAACCAATATCTGATGATAAAATACTGCATGCAGTATTTAGACGAAATGGTCGGGCAAAAGCGGAACAAAGATTTGATATTGATTATTACGATTTGCATTGGTTAACAAATGAGTTAGCTATTAAATCAAATTACATTTGGCGTGCGAATTTATTTGGTGGGAGACGTTTTTTATCCTTTATTGAAAGATTACAAAAATATCCTACTTTACGTGAATATGTAAAACAAAATGATTGGGATATTGGTGAAGGCTATATTGCAGGATTACAAAGCAAGCACAAACCTATAGATCATTTAATTGGTAAACCGTTACTACCCACAAATGCTCTTACAAATCAAGGGATTGATAATTCTTTAATTACCACTGTTCCTAATAGAACAATTGAAAGCCCTAGATCCGTAAGACGCTTCACTCCACCATTACTATTAATAAAAGAAAGTGAAAATTTACAAAATGATCTTTGGACTGATCATTATTTAACATATAAGAATGAAATTGTTGGCATCTCCTGCTCAACGAATGACATAAATAAACTTCAGAATGTAAAAACTTGGTTAGATAAAGAATCCATTGCTTTGCAAGCTTATGTTGCAGGTATAAGCTCTAGACTTATTACTCAAAGGGCTACTGTCATTTTTGCAGGCGATATTTTCTCTTTGCCATATTTAGAAAATGGAGATCTTGATCTTAGTATTAACGATAAAATAATTGCTGAAGATATTGTTAACTATCAAAGAGATTATATTCGTCTCGGCTTAGATTCTATTCTTATGGATCAGGTAAAAGAGGATGAATTAGCATCCTTTGATTCAGTCTTTACATCTCTAATTAATAAAATCTATTATAAAAATCAATTGAAAGAGATTGATTCTCACACTTGGTCTGGTGCAATTTGTAAAGTTTATGCTTTTGGCGAAGGTAAGATAGATTGGACAGGCTCTGAAGAGTTGCATAATAAAATCGACCTATTATTAAAAGAGCATCATGGGACATCTTTATCCATCACTCGTATAACACGTATTTATGATCAAAATTTTATATTTTTATTAAAACCAGATAATCATAGATTTTGGACTAGATCTATAGCCTTACGAGATGGTGATGATGTATTAGCCGATCTTCGGCTACAGGGGTTTTAAAATGTTGGCAGATAAAAATAACTACCAAAGCCTTACAGGAAGATTAAGCAAAGGAACTCATCTTCCAGGTGAGTGGCTAGCTACTTTAACTAAATTTATTTTCGATACATTAGTAGAATGGCGTGACAATCCTTTACGCCCAAAAGAAAGCAGTGAAACTATACTATCATCACAATTATGTAGTGATCTAAATAGTGCATCAAGACATCAAGGATGGGATTTTGTACAATTCAAACAAGAAGAACCTGACGGTGTCTACACAAATAGAAGAATTGATCTAGCTGCCACACCATGCGGTACTATAATTTGGCTCGAAGGAGTCCAATATAATCAATATCAAACTTTACTTCCCATAGAATGTAAACGCCTCCCAATCCCTACAGACCCCAAAAGAGACCCTAGAGAATATTTATATACCAATCTGTCAAGTACAGGTGGTGTTCAACGCTTTAAAACGGGGCATCATGGAGCAAAACATATACATGCTTTAATGATTGGCTATGTGCAAAAGCAAAATATTTTATATTGGAATAAACAACTAAATGAATGGGTTCAACAGCTATGTGATGAAAGCTTGCCAAATTGGTCACTAGATGATCAATGTATATTAACTGAACATAAAATGACGGAAAAAGTAGCAAGGTTAAATTCCATACATAGCCGGAGCACTCCACTTCCACCGATTAACATCACTCATCTCTGGGTGGAAATGTAAAAATCTATATCATCAACTTTAAGAAAATCTATAACGCTGATTAACTTTAACAAATTGCTTATTCAAGTATATATTAATCTGAACTTTTTTTGCTCATCGGCTCATTCAATTTAGCAATACTTAGTCCATATTTATGAGCATTGTATTGCCACACTACAAACTGCTCTAACAGCATAGCGTTTTCTTTTTCCAGTCTGGCATTCTTGACTTCCAAAGCCTCAATTCTAGTTTGAGCAATTTTTAAACTAGGAGGTAATTTCTGTGTTGGATTACTCTTAACCCGTGTAGATTTTGGTTTTTTGCATTGATCATAGGCATTCTTAATTCGTACATATTTCTGTAATGTTTGACGAGTTGGCGCAGGCACAAACTCTAGCTGTAGCTCAATAGCGTTACATAGGAGTTCCCAGGTCAATTTCTGATCTAAAGGCCAATAATCAAGAAGCTCTACAATATTCTCGATGTCTTTATCGGTTAAATGCTGTGCCATATCAAATCCATAAATCCATTTGCAATGCAGGACTGAGCAAATGTGGTTCATCCTCTATCTTTTTACGTTGAGTATTCTCAATAACGGGGATACGTTTATGACCTGCTTTTTGATATGCTAAATCGAGATGTGTAACATCGTCAGAAGGGGGCAGACTCAAAGGTGTTCCATCGGGAATGTTTGGATCATCCAGTAGAGTAATCATCTGTTCACAACGTTTGATTGTAAGCTCTCTAGTTTGCAACCAGACCGTTGCACCAGTAACATTTTTACTCACAGCCTCTTTATCCTTTACCCATAAGAGTTTTTCTTTTCTAAGTCGATCTTGAAGCCGTTTTTTCTTTTCTTCATCCCCCTTAATACAGACATGCTCTGTACAATTCAAACAGTTTCTATACTTTAGGCAGGGCTCATCAATATATGAATGTGTGCAAAGCCCAAACTCAGTTGTATGCATGGACAATGTTGTTCTAGTATTTAACTCCTGTAGAGTTCGAGGTGTAGCGATCTGGAATGCAAATGTACTATCAGTATTTACTGAACCAACCTCATTTTTCTGCATCTCAATTAAGCCATAATTACGATCTTCAACAGTTGTATGGTCATATACTCGATTTTGCTTCATATCAGCTCGGCCTGACCATTTGGCGAGTAATATGCTATCCATTCCATTAGTATTTGCTATCGTATTCAATAAATGTCGAAACTGATGGGTAGACATACTATAGTCACCATATCCCCACCGTTGAAAAATAGATTGGACATTTGATAACTCATCTTTTCCTCTTAATTTCTTTTTGGTTGGTGATAAATCTTCATTTAAGGTATCAATATGTGGTATCCATAATTCTGAGAAAATAGTCGCTTTATCACTATGGAATTGGTTTGCGAAACAACAAAATAAGGCTTCTGACCATTTAACCTGAATACCATTACCTGTTTTAAAAGGTATATAAGGAAAACCTTTAGGTAATCTATTTCTCAGAATAATATTTAAATCATTTAGGCAGACTTCGTAATCACTAATAGGAATACCTCTTGTTTTTAAAAACTTTATACCGGCGTTATTCGAGTTTTCATAAGAAGATATATCCAATCCCATCGCTAATAGTACATCAGAACGCTTTAAGAACTGATCATCAGGCACTTTAGGACAAAGCTCATGTCTTGGAAATTTATCGCTTGTCTCAAGCAAATATGCTAAATGTCTAGGCTTTTCTGACATCTTTTTTAAACGTGCAATTGCCCGTTTGGCCGTTGGAATCATGGTACTCGGAATATATTTAATGTCATACCCAAAATTTTTTTGTCCATACCATCTAATACCGAATACTTTTTCAAGATTAGAACCATCTGCCACAAGCCCTAAACTGCTCTTAGAGAGCGCTTGGACTTCTTCTTCGTGGATACAATTATGCTTTAAGAAAAACAGTTCTGATGCTCGTTCTGGTGCAGATAGAAGCAACCCAACAGCACTGGTGACAAAAATATCTCTATCTGACAACTCAGAATCTTTCCGTGAGAAAATATCAGCTAATGCAAAAATCGCATCTTCATCTGGAAGTTTAGATGCTCTATGTTCCTCGGACTCTGTATCTAATACAATTGATTTATCAGAAGGCTTTTTAATCGGATTTTTCCATTCTGGTAAAGCAACTATTTTTAATTTCCGAATAAAGTCCAATAGAATTTTTAATTGTCTACCTACATGATACGCAGAACTTGCTTTATAGTTTATCTTTGCATTCTCAGCAGCTAAGTCAAAATCTGCAATAACCAATTTAGTTAAATCAACTTCACCATATCGGTCTAAGCATATTTGTTCTATTGCCCGAATTGAAAGAATTGTATCTTGCGTTTTTAACTTACTATTAGTCCTTTGATACTTAACATACGCCTTGGCAAACTCTATAATTGAATGATGCAAAAGATTTTCAGGTGATCTATCTTTGGATGAAATACCTGTTTTGACAAAGTTTACTTCGCCTTTCCAATAATTCTTTTCAAATCTAATATCTTCATTTAATTCTGGTAACTGTTTAACAAAATCAATAAACCGCTTAATTTCGGAGTAAGGAGACTGGATTTTATCAGATAGAAAATATATTAAATTATCCATGATTAAACTCCTTACAAGCATCAATTACTTGCTGAACAGCAATAATTGTTCGATCATTCACGGCAACGATTTCAAGGTTACACCCCATCTTAACTAGATCATCTCGTTCTTGAATTAATTGCTCTAAAATCAGATGATGCGGTGCATTTGCCCAAGGCATAAACTTACTACATAGATAACATGCGATTGGCGCATAATCGTTACAGTATTGATGCGTACCACATGAGCCAACGTCACAATCCTGCTCTACGCAAGAAATTCTATTAGCATCTTTAATTTGTGATTGGGCTTCTATCTCATCCTTTACAACTTTTCCCTGAAAAGCATCTGCATATTTGCGTAAACTCTCATCCATGATAGATGATATTTGCTGTGCAATTTCTGGCACACTTTGTACATAGCAATGTGCATTTTGGGTGTCATGGTGATCCAATAATTTTGCAATGACATTTACGCCTGCTTTTTGCCTCGCAGCATTTGTACCAAGCGTATAGCGGAACCTATAAGAAGTTACGAATATTGGTTTACCTGTTTCCCTTGAACGAACCCCAAGCTTTCTTACCGCATCTTTTAATTTTTGGGTGAGTTGAACCGTGGGCAAATGAATAATTTCATTCGGTAAAATTTGCGAAATTTCCTTTTCATTGCCCCAATCTAACTCTGTTAGTTTTTCAAGATCATAAAATAATGGTAGTTCATCAACTTCCTGTTTTAATAATTCTCGATTAATTGCATTACTCAATATTTGTTCCAGAATCCGAATATGCTCAAATAAAATTTGAGCGATACTTTCACGAATTCCAACTTCACTAAAAGCAAATCGGAATCCACTAGCACTTCTAACTTTAGCTCTCGGAATGTTAAGTATATGAACTTCATTTTTATCATTAAAATTATACTTATCCGATACGTATAAGTCTTTTATCTTTAATCCTGCAATTTGGATTGGTCTTCTACCAGTCGCACAGAAAATACGAATTAAAGCAGCCTCGTAATAAGAAATCTTATTTTCTGCTAAATATTCGTTGGTTCTAGTGATAATTGTTTGAAATTCAAATGGGCTAAATGGGCCTTCATCTGGATCAAGGGAAAGGACTGCTGCTCCTTTTTCATTGCCACTTAATCTCCATGAATCCATTAAATCATAAATTTCATCATCTACTGAGGAAAAACCCAAATCATATAGTTTTTTCAAAAAAACTCTTAGCATTGCTACTTTGTATTCATCCTTTTTTGATGAATAAAAATTTTTATAATTTAAAAGACCTTTAATTGAAAAATGATCTTCTCCTGTAATATCGGAATATTTAACAATATATTCACACATGTTTGCTGTATGTGAACTTGAGCTATACTTAGCAAAATGAGCCAAAGTCATGACAATTTCTGATTGAACAGAAAATTCATAATTTCGTACTCGAGAGATATCTATAGTTTTATTGATATCTAATACCCATTTCTGATCATCGATAGTAAATTCATATCCTTTGAATGAGGTAAAGGTATTTTGTGATTCATCGAAACTATCGGTTTGAATTGATTTATTCATTTTCATCCTCAAATTTTTCTTGGATACTTAAATAAATCTCTACAGCACGCTTATTCTCTGCACGTCTTGAATATCTTCTTGCACTTTGTGAGTTAGGTATCCATCCCATCAGATATGCACGATCATTTTCAACTTGTGATTCTGTGGTTTTGCCTTTTTCCACTAGGATTTGTGACTTCTCAGAAAATTTATCATTCCAAGTATGTCTAAATGCATGAGCATGTACATTGAATAAAACAACTTTAGAAATTTCATAAAATATTTTATCTAAAGCATTGATTGATAAAGGCTGGCCTTTATTTGATAAAATCAAAAAGTCTGTTAGCTCTGCATTAGGTACTGTTGACCTATAATTTAAAATATAAGTTTCTAATTTTCTCTTCAGATTTTGATTGACTGCAATTGATCGACTTCTGGTTTTAACCAAAGGTTGATATAGCCTAGAATCACGTTCATCATGAGGATTACGCTTAATAGTAAGATATGATGTAACACCTTGAGAGGGGGTTATATCTGTAATCTTTAAATTTAATAATTCACCTTTACGACATCCAAGATATAAAAACAAATAGATAATTAGCTCATTTCTATAAGTAAGATAATCTGATGTCCAGATACGATTCTGATTATCAGGATCAACCGCCTTGAGAATTTTATTTAATTGATTACTATCAAAAGATTTGTATTCAGACTGAATATCCATGAACTTACGAGGTCTACGAGATTTTAACAAACGTTTTGTACTTGTTATTGCTGATGAATGAAGATGCGTCTCAAACCATCCAATATATTCAGCAAAATTAGTTAACCGCCTATATATTAATTGTTTAGATACATAGTCCTGAGTAACAACCAATTTTGCTCTAGATCGCTCTTTATTATTACTTTTTGGAAAACTTATGATCTTTGTTTTTGAATCTGCCCCACCTAATCGACTGCGATTGAAACTGGTTAAATTTACTATGGCTTCTATTTCGTTTAGTTTTAAAAAATCTTTACTTTTTATCCTTTGTTCCAAGTCAATTCCTAACTTATCCAACAACTGAAAGAGCAACTTAATATCTTCCAAAATAGCTGAAATTGTATTGATTGATTGACCACGATTTCTTAAATGAATGATCGTATATAAATTTGGATAAGTCATAGGAACACCATCACTATTCAAAAGAACAGCGAATCGCTCACCACTACTCATTACAAATCTTTTAACAGACATCATGGTTAAATTTAACAAAATATCTCAGTATCAAATATCATAATATATAAGTAAAAAAATTTACAGAACCATTTCTAGTATCTGTAAATTTTATTTGTAACTAACTACTAATAAAGAATAATTTAATAAACTTTACAAAACATAGTCTCTAGGGTGTGTCAAAACGGTAAGTCATCATCTAAATCCGCAGGGGCAGCAGTAGGTGCTGATGGTGTAGCTGCAGGTTTAGGCGATTGAAAACCTTGATTTACGTTGTTTCCGCCATTGCCATAGCCACCTTGTGGATTGGCATTGCCGTAACCACCACCTTGATTACCTTGATTCGCATAACCGCCACCACCTTGGTTGTTGTTAAAACCACCTTGCTGGTTGTTATTGAAACGTGGTTGGTTATAACCACCATTGTCAGCAGCAGCGCCTTCACCTTGTTGACGGTTGTTGTCAAGCATCTGCATTTGTTCGCCACGAATTTCAGTGGTATATCGCTCTTGACCATTTTGATCCGTCCACTGACGGGTACGTAAAGAACCTTCAATATAAACTTTTGAACCTTTACGTAAATACTGCTGTGCAATCTCACCTAAACGGTTGTGCAATACAATACGATGCCATTCCGTTTGTTCTTTTCTTTCACCGGAATTTTTGTCTGTCCAAGATTCACTTGTCGCAATTGAAAATTGAGTGAGAGAACCCCCATTTGGGAAAGTTTTAGTCTCAGGATCACGACCTAAAGTACCAACTAAAATAACTTTATTTACACCACGCATTAGATGTTATCTTCCTATTCGATTCTATGTTTTACTTTATAAGAGTTATGTTTAAATGGCTACCTCTTTCCCAAACAACTGCGTTAAATGTTGTCGCGCAGCATCATCAATTTGCTGTTTATCAACTTTTATATACGCAACTTGCTGGTCAGACATAACCACAACTTCCTCAATACCACGAATTGACAACAACTGAGAAGTCCAATTATCGGTTTGTTTATCCTCAGGCAATCGTAATACGATTGATGTTAAATATCGTGGTTGAGCTAGCCCAAAACTAATGAGCAACCAAAGTATAGCAATAGCTGATAAGACACTCCAACCCATTGTTGTATTATTGAGCAAAATTAATTGCCCACCAAGTGTCCCACCAAAAAAAGCCCCTAAAAATTGAGCACTTGCATTGACGCCCATCGCTGTTGCTTTGGATTGAATCGGCGCTGCTTTAGACAGCCATGATGGGAGTAATGCTTCCATGACATTAAAGGCAATAAAGAACAATCCAAGGCCTAACAACAAGACATATTTGGATTCATAACCAAAAATCAGAATGACTAATCCTGCTATAATTCCCGCAATTGCCGTTAGAAAAATGCTGCGCATTTTACGGTATTTTTCAGCCAGAATAATGCTCGGAAATGCAAAGAACAGACTGATGACCAACAAAGGCAAGTAAACAATGCCATGTTGCGCCAAAGGGATCCCAGCAAAATTGATCAATTGAGAAGGCACATAAACAAACATTGCGGTAAGCAATAAGTGCAACGCAAAAACTGAAACATGCAGACGATTCAGATCGCCCATTTTTAAGACTTGTTTGAGCTGATGCAGATAACCTTGTTTAAAGTTTTTATGATGACGGATGGTTTTAGGCACCATAAACAACATGAGAATTGCCAATAACCCCATAATTGTTGTTACCCAGAATAGCCCTGAAATCCCCACCAAACTGGTGAGCCAAGGTCCTAAACTAAAAGCCACAACAAAAGACAATCCGATACTCATGCCCATCACGGCCATGGCTTTGGTTCGATTCTCTTCACGTGTGACATCCGCCAACAAAGCCATAACAACCGCCGATACAGCGCCAGCGCCAGCAATCGCACGGCCAATAATGACCCCATAAATGGTTTCAGACATTGCCGCAACAGCACCACCCAAAGCAAACAGCAGTAAGCCAAAAATAATCAAAGGTTTACGACTAAAACGATCTGCCCATAAGCTAAAAGGAATTTGCAGAAGTGCTTGGCTGAGGCCATAGACACCGACCGCTAAACCGATCAAAGCAGGTGTTGCATACTGATAGGACTGACCAACCACCGCAAACACAGGGATAATCATGAACAACCCCAACATGCGTAAAGCAAAAATACTACTTAATGCAAAGGTCGAGCGGCGTTCTAAAGGATTCATCATATCTACTGGCTTATCAAAACTGGCGAGCTAATTATCAAACACATCATCGCATATTGTGGCAACTTTGTGGAAACATTGAGCATAAAAAAGAGCACTGTTAAAGTGCTCTTGTATTGTAATCTCTTTTCTTAAAAAAGGATTAACTCTGTTGTTCAATTCGCTTGTTATATTGAATTGATGCAATGACTGCCCAAACAATAAATGCAACCCCAATCAAACCAGTGACTACTTCAGGTACATGTAAACCTGTACCACTTGCAATCATGATAAATGCCAAAGCGCCAATAGCATAATGCGCACCATGCTCAAGGTAGATATAGGCATCAAGTGTACCTTTATCGACCAAGTAGATTGTCATTGAACGAACAAACATCGCACCAATAGCTAAACCGAGCATAATAATGACAACATCAGAGGTAATCGCAAATGCACCGATTACGCCGTCAAAACTAAAGGATGCATCTAATACTTCTAGGTAAATAAAGCCACCAATACCAGCTTTGATGACACCTGTAGGTGCACCATTGGCATCATGACCCACAGCATTGCCGTCTTCATCTACTTCTGGCTCGCCACCTAGTAAATGACTGAGTACTTGTACACCGATATAAATCACGATGCCCCAAATACCTGCCATTGTGACCACAAGGCGTTTCGCTTCATCTACATTTGCAGCCATAATCAGCAATGCAACTAAAGCAAGGAATACCGACATTGCGGGTACATTGGCTAAGTTGGCTAAACGCTTTTCAATCCATTTAAACCAATGGGTATCTTTACCTTCATCCAAGAAAAAGTTTAAAAATACCAACAACAAGAATGAACCACCAAAAGCGGCGATTTCAGCATGATGTGCCAATAATTTTTCTGAGTATTGAATTGGATCATTTAATGCCATTTTCACAACATCAAACATGCCCATATCCGCTGTGACTGCAACAATCACAACCGGAAATACCAGTCGCATACCAAACACAGCAATCAAAATACCAACGGTTAAAAAGATCATTTTCCAGAAATGATCCCAATTACGCAGTACAGATGCATTTACAACAGCATTGTCAAAAGACAGAGACACTTCCATAACAGCAAGAATTGCCGTAATGGTCAGTGCAGAGAGCATGGCTTGCACGCCTGCATTTGGACCATGGGTAAAGCCCCAATATGCAGAGATTGCCAAACACACGATCGTAAAAAATATTGAGAAACCAAAATGTTTCATCATGGGAATTCGACCTACGGAGAATAGTTTTTGAATCAGAAAACTGAAATAAAAATCGCGTTTTTAATGCGCACATTATGACGACTTTTTCACATTTATCCAAAGTTCTTTGTCATATTTTTATGCAAATACAATCGAATTTTCTGCATTCAAATACCTAAAGCAATTTAGAGTTGCTATAGTCTTGCAAACTGAAATCATTTTATAACTTGAATCACTGCATAGGAAAACGGCATGTCTTTTTCTCAAGACGTTTGGCAACGTAATCTTGCTTTATATAACAAAACTTTAGCGCTTCCATTTAACCAAGAACTTGCGACAGGCTCATTAAACAAGGAAGCTTTTTGTCATTATGTGATTCAGGATGCGCATTATCTGGTGGCATATGGTCGTGCATTGGCTGTCTGTGGTGCAAAAGCATTTGATGCTGACGATATCATCCAATTTACCCAAGGTGCGAAAGAAGCGATTGTTGTAGAACGTAGCCTACACGATGGATTTATGAAAGATTTTGGGATTAGCAAAGCTGACTTTGAGAATACCCCGCTTACCCTTGCCTGCCATCACTACACGACTTTTTTAACTGCGACGGCTTGGTCTGAAAGCTATCCTGTGGTTTTGGCTTCGTTACTGCCTTGCTTCTGGATTTATGCAGAAGTTGGTAAAGATATTGTGAGTAAATCTATTGCCAATAATCCATATCAAGCATGGATCGATACTTATTCAGGTGAAGAGTTTAACCAAGCAGTTAAAAATGTTTTAGCAACGATTGACCGTATTGCAGAATATTGCGATGCAGATACCCTTGAGAAAATGCATAAAGCCTATACCAAAGGCGCTGAATTAGAATGGTTGTTCTGGGATAGCGCTTATCATCAAAGACAATGGTTAGGCTTAGATCAGTAATACAATTTTATTGAAAATTTCCGATGTATATAAGGTGAATAATTCATCTACTTCATGTATCACATCTACAACTATCCCTCATAAAAATGAGGGATAGCCTCAATAAAAAAGAGTGCCAAAGCACTCTTTCACTCGCAACAGGATACATTAAACCGCTATTTTAAGTTAATCTGATAAATTGCTGTACTGCCACTGACTTCATTGCCTACAATCAACATAGGCTTTGCATTTGGTGAATCTTTGGCAGAGACAAACGTCAGTCCTTCAGGACCTAAATCACTTTTCTCAATCAGAATCTGTTTGCCATCCTTGTTTAAGATTGGCTGACCTTTGGCATCTTTATAAACCTGATCCTGTTTAAAGGTACGATTATTAAAATACTGTATAAACACAGGCTTTTGTGGATTACTAATATCATAAACCATAATCCCACTTTGGCGCTCTAAGCCGATAAAGGCAAAGGTTTTTTTACCAATTGTTCCCAGCGCTAAACCTTCAGGCTCAGGCCCTTTATTGTCACTTCGGTCATCAAAAGCCGCCGCTTCATGATCACTATTAAAATAATTTGGAAATAGCTCAGCAACTTTACGCTCAAATTCACTGCCTGAATCCCAAACTAATTTGCCTTGTGCATCCCAAATACTGAAAGAACGCGCACCATAGCTATAAAGTTTGCTATAGGTCAATAATCCATTGGCATCCAATTTTGGTGAGCCATCCGTGTTGGTTTGATAACCCATATTCCAAGCAATGTTTAAACGTCCTAATTGTGTATCATCACGGCACATGCTTGGATCAGTCTCTGTTGCACCACAATAGGCAAAAATCGTTGCATCTAGTTTGGCACCTTTTACACCTGTTGCAAGATTGACTAAGTGTGCTGGATAATCACCTTTGTTATTGAAACCTTTGACATTAAACAGGTGTTTCATTCGAATTGCTTCAACAAAACCTTGGCTTTGATCTCCTGCATAGTACGCTTTTGAGTCTTTTAGCCATTCACGTGAATCCCCTTCATTGGCGGTGACTAAATAACTCGCCCCATTGGCTTGATAATGGGCAATTGAATCAGGTTGATACATCCCCACCAAACCTGGCCAAGTTTGGATGTTAATTTTTCCATCTTTATCACTGACATCTAGTGCATTGTTAGCAAGCCCATGATCTTTATAACCTAATGGAAAAATATCAGTCACTTTTTTAGCAACGATATCAATTTTGGCAATGGCATTATTTTCTTGTAAGGTCACCCAAGCGGTTTTCCCATCATTGCTGATGGTGATGTATTCAGGCTCTAGATCTTGAGCCACCGTCGCTTTAGGACCAAAAATGCGTACACCCGATTTAATCAAATCGGCTTTTTTATCATTAAACGCTTTAAAATCGGCAAGGCTAGCGGTTGGTCGTTGAATATTGCTAATATCAATAATGCTGATTGAACCTTCAGGATCGATACTATAGTCATCATTCGGTTCCGCCTCATTTGCCACCAAAACAGTTTTACCATCTGGACTAAATGTCAGCATATCAGGTAAAGCACCAACTTCGACTTGACTAATCAATTTCAAATCTTTGGCATTAAAAAAAGCCACAATACCTTTATCTGTTTTTTGTTTGGCTTGAACAGCAAGTGCCACAATGCCATTTCTAATCGCAACTGAATTTACTTCAGAATCAGCTAAAGCTTCACGAGCCGAAAGCTCACCAATATGCACAGGCGTTTCTGGTTTAGACACATCTAACACATCAACCAAACCCTTTTTAGCATTGACCACAAATACCCGTTTTGTTGTTGCATCATATGCGGGAATCTCTGCTGCACTTTCAGCAAAAATACCCGTTTCATAACGCCCCAGTAAGCTTAAATTAATGCTTTCAGGTGTGCTTTCTTCAACCGTTGGCGCTGTTGTTTTATGATCATCATTACATGCCACTAAACCCACAGAAAGCATTGCTAAACACAATGCTGAAACTTTTATGTTCATAAACAGCCCATTTTTTGTTTAATTTGGCTTAATGTATCCATCACGGGTGTAAGTTCCATGACAAGCAGATTACAGTTTTATGGCAATTTCTTGAACATTCAATTGGATATTGCGCCTGATTCAATATAAAGCAACGATTTCATACAGATTTAGTCAGATGATTGTTTTAAAATATTCACAAAATGGGATTATTTAAGTTCTATGACGACTACGCCATCGCACAGTAAACTCCAACCTAAATTCTATTTATTGGTTTTTTTAGTTTCGATCGGCTTTTTCATGCAAGGCTTAGATACCACGATTATCAATACCGCTTTGCCTGCGATGGCAGAAAGCCTGCAAGAAAATCCATTAAAAATGCATGGCATCGTGATTAGCTATGTCTTGGCAGTTGCTGCATGTATTCCTTTAAGTGGTTGGTTGGCAGATCGCTTTGGGGTACGAAATATCTTTTTTGCAGCGATCGTGATTTTTACCGCTGCCTCATTGGGCTGTGCACTATCCAATGACTTCAATCTGCTTATTGTATTTCGAGTTATTCAAGGTATCGGTGGCGCATTACTGGTTCCAGTCGGGCGACTCGCCATGTTAAAAATCATCCCTCGTGAGCAGTTTCTTTCTGCAATGAGTTTGATGAGCTTAGCAGGCTTACTCGGTCCATTAATGGGCCCGATCTTAGGCGGTTGGTTGGTCGAATATGCGTCTTGGCACTGGATTTTTCTGATTAATTTACCCATCGGTATTTTAGGCACTTTTGTCACCTTTAAAGCCATGCCTAATGTGACTGAAGCATCGGTAAAATCCTTTGATTTCAGTGGCTTTATCCTATTGGCAATCGCAATGGTGGGAATGGCTTTAGGGATTGAAAATATTGCTAGCAATGAAATCTCCAGAAGCCTGAGCTTAAGCTTACTTTTCGCAGGGATAATCTCAGCATTGGTCTATGCCTATCATGCCCATACCCATAAAAATGCATTGTTTCGTAGTCGACTGTTTAAAAATAAAATCTATACCATCGGTGTACTCGGTAATTTCTTTGCGCGCTTTGGTGGAAATGCGGTTCCTTTTATTTTGCCACTGATGCTTCAAGTCGCCTTTAAAATGGAACCTTTTATGACTGGGGTAATGATGACCCCAATTGTACTTGGTTCATTATTTTCTAAACCCATCATTCGCCCGATTCTACAACGTACTGGTTATCGTCCATTTCTACTGGTCAATACCTTATTGATCGGTGCATGTATTGCCAGTTTTGCCTTACATACAGCGGATACCCCGACATGGTTAGGTGTAGTGCATTTCTTTATTTTTGGCGTACTCAACTCATTACAGTTTGTGACCATGAATACCCTTACACTTAAAGATCTCCCGCAACAGGATGCCAGTAGTGGGAATAGCTTTTTATCAATGATTATGATGTTATCAATGAGTATTGGGATTGCTTTGGCAGGTACTTTACTCAATGCATTTACAGGCTATTTTAGTGAAGCACATATAACACAAGCATTTCACTATACTCTGATTTGCTTAGGTGCGATTAACATCATTACGGCGTTGATATTCTTTCAAATTCCCAAAGATGCGCAAATTTAAGTGTTGCAATTTTTATTCAGCCATCGTTTTTTAGAACCAAAGCACGTTAAACTGATCCATCTGGATATTTAAAAAAACCATGTCAAAATACGCTGCGAAAAAACACAAACAGCAAAAAATCACTCGCAATAGCTCAGTTTTAGCGATCGCACTTTTCTGCTGCGTCATATTCGGGACTTTGTTTTTTGTTCATAATAATACTGCCTTGGCTGAAGCCTATCCGATTAAAGGTTTCGATGTATCACATCATCAAGGTGATATTGATTGGAAAAAAATCTCTCCCCAGCACTATCAGTTTGTCTATCTCAAAGCCACTGAAGGTGGCGATTATCAAGATGATAAATTTCAGCAGTATTGGTTAGAAGCACGTGAACGTGGTATGCGCGTGGGGGCTTATCACTTCTTTCGTTTATGTCGTGATGGTGACATTCAAGCACAGAATTTTATTAAAACGGTGCCAAATAAAAGTAATGCCTTGCCCCCTGTGATGGACTTGGAATATGACAGCAGTTGTATAAACACCTATACCAAAGAACAATTAATCAAACACATCAAAAGTATGCATGATCAATTGCAAAAGCATTACGGTAAACAACCGATTTTTTATACCTCTAAAATCTTTTACAACATGGTACTCACAGGTGAGTTTAAAGATACACCGATTTGGATTCGTGAATATAAAGATAAGCCTGATTTAAAAGACCAACGTGCATGGACATTTTGGCAACAGAGCAACCAAGGCAAAATTCAAGGCATCGAAAAAAATGTCGATTTAAATGTATTTTATGGTGATGCAGAACAATGGCAGCAGTTTTTACAGAAAAATAAGTTGAATTAAGCGCAATCAAGATCTTTCATGACATAAGCTGTCGCATATTCTTTACAAAATTTAAATTCATCAATAGAAACAAATCAAGATCGGTTAGAATAATCACACAGCGTTTCAACACTGTGTAATTCATGAGAAAAATCATCCATATTGACATGGATGCATTCTATGCATCTGTAGAGCTACTCGACCGTCCTGAATTAAAGCACTTGCCTGTAGTGATTTCATCACATCATCCTCGGGCTGTGATTGCTGCTGCATCCTACCCAGCGCGTCAGTTTGGGTTACGCTCTGCCATGTCGATGTCACAGGCAAAAAAACGTTGTCCTCAGGTCTATGTGATTGAACCGAATTTTGAAAAATATCGTGATGTTTCTGTAAAAATTCATGAAATTTTTCAAAAATACACTGCGCTTATTGAACCTTTATCTTTAGACGAAGCTTATTTAGATGTCACTGAAAATTTACAAAATATTCCCAGTGCTACTGAAGTGGCGGAACGAATTCGAGCCGATATTTTTCAACAAACAGGTCTTACAGCTTCGGCAGGTGTAGCACCGAATAAATTTCTTGCCAAAATTGCCTCGGATTGGAATAAACCCAATGGCATTTGCATCATTAAACCGACCCAAGTTCAACATTTTATCCATGATTTACCCCTGAAAAAAATTCCCGGTGTTGGTAAGGTCACTCAGGAAAAACTGAAAAGCTTAAACTTAGAGACTTTGGGTGATTTGCAAAAAATTGAAGAAAATATACTGATCCATCATTTTGGCAAATATGGCAGACAGTTATTTTTATATGCCCAAGGTATTGATGATCGTCCAGTACAAGCCGAACGACAACGTCAGCAAATTTCTAAAGAAACCACATTTGATGATGATCTCAGCCTTGAACAGTGTTCAATCTATTGGGACAATTTAATTGAACGTGTTTGGCTCAGTTTAGAAAAAAAACACATGCAGGCTCGTGGTGTCACCGTGAAGTTAAAACTCAAGAATTTTCAAGTTTTACAGCACAGTAAAAGTTTTAAAACCGCACTTCAATCACAGCAAGAAATGGTTCAAGTCATTCAAATATTATTAAGCGAAATGCAAATTCCTGAGCATTTTCAATTCCGTTTAATCGGAGTCGGTTTGTATCAACTGACAGATCAGCAAGATGAAGCACAATTATCATTATGGTAAACACAAATGAAAAAGACATGTGCCGCATCAGCTTAAATCTTTTACTTTATATCAGAAATAAAATCTTGAATTAATCTAGCCACTTGATGGGCGTGTACATTGGCCAAATCATGTTGACCTTGTTCAATGACATGCAATCTAGAATGCTGGATTTTTTCATGTAAATATTTACCCACACCCACAGGGCTAATGGGATCTGCATCCCCCCACAGCAACAGGACTGGGCACTCTATTTTATACAATAAATCATCTAGATGGGATTGATGCTCGACAAACCAATTGGGTACTGCAAATGTTTGCTGGTAATCCCCCCGCCAATTGGCAACCTGAAAAGGACTTAAATCAATTCCACCAGAGCTTGCAACCAAAACCAAAGCGTTGATCAATTCAGGTTTTTGTAATGCAGCTTGAACTGCAAAAACACCTCCCATAGATTGAGCAATTACAATGCTGGGTTGTTGAATTTGGTGGAGAATATAACTCTGCAAATCGTCAAAACTATGAATATGCGGATGCTCTGGATGCCCAGCAAAACTTGGATAGGCCATCACTGTTTTTTGATGATCGGCTGAAAGCTGCTGTATAACAGGTTGCCAAAACACTGTGCTTCCCGATGCACCTGGTAAAAAAATTAAATGCATTCTCCCATCACCTTGATATACAAAATTTAATCATCACTCTTTAGTTTAGCGCGTTGAAAAGCAGGACGCTGCTGAATTCGTTCAGCATAGGCAGCCAGTCGAGGGGTTTTATTTTTAGTTCGTTGTTGCATGGCAATCACGGGAAAACTCATTTGAATGTCGGCAAAAGAAAACTCACCTGCGGCATAGTCATGTTGACTAAAATAAGCTTCCAAAAAGGCTGCATGCTCTTTTAAACGAGGATTGCTAAAGCCGCCACGGACACCTTCTGAAATTTTCTTTGCAATAGGACGAATTAAAAAAGGAACATGTTTTGGCATATTGGTCATGACCAAGGTCATCAACAAATAAGGCATTAAAGAACCCTCGGCATAATGCATCCAGTAGTTATATTGCATTAAGTCTTTAGGATTCTGAGGCTTAAACTGATTTTTTGTATCATAGGTTGCTTGAAGATAATCTAAAATCACAGCAGATTCTGCAATAGTCAGGTCACCATCGGTCAATACAGGTGACTTTCCAAGCGGATGAACTGCTTTTAACTCAGGGGGCGCAGCAAAAGTAGGCAAGCGCTTATAGTGCTTAATCTGATACTCAAGTCCCAGCTCTTCTAAAGCCCAGATAATACGGAGTGAACGAGATTGATCTAGGTGATGTAATGTAATCATTGTATTGCCTCAGTTTTTATCCTTCGACTATAAATTGATCTCAACTTTTCAACAATTCTATTACTGTATTTAAATCATTTTTTTATCAACTTTGTTTATACTCTAGATTCAATATTGGTTATTCTGAGAATAAAAATGAAGTCACTTATCCCGTTAATTTTCTTCTTTATTTGTTCAAATCTATATGCATATCAACCCAAGCTTATGTTACTGGGATCTCTTGAGAATAAGGGTGAGTCCTTTATTGATGTAAATGCACATCAAAAAATTCGTGATTCGTTTAAGCAAGCTGTCATCTATGAAAAATATGCCAACCCTATTAAAGATGAGCAAGGTGCAACATATCAATCGGTTATTAAACAGCTTATTGTAGATTGCACAGGAAAAACCATCGCCATTCGGGGCGCTGATTACTTTGTAGGGAAAACATCAAACAGCAAATTAGTGAAAAAATTTGATGACATTACCTTGAGCCATGATGGTGAAACGGGGGCCGCTTTTTATTCCTTTGACGACTTAGAGTTTAAAGCCTTGAATCAAGATAAGTTCTATAACAAAGTTTATGCAAACACTTGTAAATAAACAATAAAATAATTTTTGAATAATCTTACTGGCAGAAAAAAGATATTTTGTTTTTATACAAAATATCTTTTTACGGATCAAATACAACGACCATCTTTACATAGCGGTTTTTATATAACCGTTTTTAAATAATCGTGGTATTGATTTCCACACTACGTAATAAAGTCTTGGTCACTGGGGTTTTTTGGCAAATGTCTAACACTTTTTGATGCAACTCTTCAGACAAAGGAGTGGCAAAAGACAAGCGACGCTCGACCCATTCTTTCCCCTCTTTATTGGCATTAAAATCAGCTTCAACTGTAAACTCACCCAAATCAAGACCTTTGTGTTGAGCATACATACGCAATGTAATCATGGTACAAGAAATTAAACCTGAACAGATAAAATCATAAGGCGCTAAGCCCTTGTCTTGCCCACCGAATGATTCTGGTTTGTCGGTAATCAGTTGATGTTTTCCACTCACCACCTCACCTGACCATGGTTCTGGATAGGTTTTTACCTTTGCATTTGCAATAATTGCCATTTTATTTTCCTTGAATCTTTAAATTTTTAGTGAATGCCAGTTTAAATAAAACTTTGTAAACGCAACACTTGCGCTAAAGGATGAGCAAGCTCGCCTTTAACGCAAATTATTTAGTTTGAATCCCTGTCTAAAAATCGACAATGCGCAATGCAGCACATCACTTCGATGCTCGCATCTTGTCTGGGAATGCCGGTGCTTCTAAACGTGGACCATCATAATCAGGGATCGTTCCAAAACGCGCGTCCTGATTCGCCCATTGTTCTGTAGCCGCTTTTAGTTCTTCCTGTGTTCTGCCAACAAGATTCCACCACAGTAATATAGGCGACTCAAAAGGTTCACCACCTATCAACAGTAAACGCGAGCCTTTTGGTAATTCAACCTCAATCTGTGAAATTCCAGGTTCAATCACCACCATATTGTCACTATTTAAATCATGATCATTTACTGTTGCTTCACCTTCTAATGCCATAAATCCATATTCAAAATGAGGATTCAGTGGAATACGTGTCTTGGTTGATTCTTTTGCAAAAAAATCGATCCCGACTAATTCCGTATGCACTTTGACAGGAGATTTGGTATTCATGAATTCACCGACTAAAACTGTAAATTCAATATGGTCCTGCTCTACAATGGGTAATTCTGGATAATGATCAAACTGCGGTGCCATATTGATCTTATCATCAGGCAATGCAATCCAAAGCTGTGCAGCATGCATTCTCGTTTCAGTATCGGGAGCAACTTCTGTATGGGAAATTCCATAACCCGCAGTCATCAGATTCACTTGTTTAGGACGAATCAATTGTTTAGAGCCGATGCTGTCTGTATGCATCATCGTCCCTTCGATCATCCAAGTGAAGGTTTGTAACCCAATATGCGGGTGCGGTCCAACATCCAATCCATCTCCCTGAGGAAATACGACTGGACCAGCGTGATCTAAAAAGCACCATGCGCCAATCATGCGTTTTTGACGACTGGGTAATGCACGTTTAATGACGGTGCCTTTGCCTATTTCTGCTGAACGGATTGGAAAATCTTGAATAAACTGATTCACATATTTTTCACAATCGTCAGAGTTAGAAATCTCGGTATAGTTGGTATTGGTCATTTTGTTATCCTAAATTTGTCCATCAGCTCAGGACGTTATTGCAACATCTACAATTTCATTTTATTTAGCTTATCGGTTTTATATACATCGACCTATAGCTATCTTAATACGCTGAATACCATGAATAGGACAATAATAGTTTGGTTTTTGTTATGCAGTTTCTGATTACAAGATCTGGGAGCAATACTTTATCGAGTTGCATATTCTCTTTGAAATGTTTATAGGCCCGTCATCGCATCATGATGTCTTCAAAGCCTTAATCGAATTAAGCAGAAGGAGGTGGCGTAAGATCTACAAATAAGCCTGTGAAACGGCGAACCAGAGGTAAAAAAATTAATACTGTGGGAAAGGCAATCATCCATGAAAATAGCCAGACGCTAAACCATTTTGCAAAAAATCCATCGAACCACCCCACATTTTTCCATAAGTTAATCATGGAAATGGTCGCACTCATCAAAGCTGAGAGTATCAACGGCATAATCCACCCTGCATATTTTGCTGGTAATTTCGGAATTCCAGCAAAAATCATGGCAGGTTTATGTTGATCGCGTTTATTTTCGATCTTGATCTCTGGTTTTAAATCAGGCATTTTTCTTGACGTTCTGCTTTAGGTTTTTCATAAATTGTTTAACTGCGGGTTCAAAGTCTTGAAATAGCACATGATCACGGTGGGTAATCATCACCTCTAAGAAGAGTTTTAATCCTACCGCAAACGCTTTAGTGGTTTCTTCATCAAAAAACTCAGCAGCTTTTAAGCGCTCTACGATTTGGAAAATATCATCGTGATTACCCACATTAAATTCGATATTTTCATTGTAGATTGATGGATGACCTTGCGCATCTGCAACATGTTGCACAGTTACATAATATTGATGTTGTTTCATAAGATTTCTCTAACTTGTTAAATATTCGGCTGGGTTTAATGTAATGTGGTACTAAATTTAATATCCAAAACATCAATATCAAACGCTTGAAAAACCTGTTCCAGTGAAGCGATCAAAGATGCTTTATTGATCTGGGTTAGGTCGGCACATTGGATATTGAGTGACTCCACTTCGGATAAATAAGGCAAAGCATATTTGGCTTCATCTCTGCCATGCAGATTTTGCGTAATCAAACCCACTTTCTCTAAATCACTCACCACTCGATATATGGTCGATAAGCTGATCTGCTTATTTTGTACATATAACTGCTGATAAATCTGCTTTGCTGTCAGTTGTGTTTTTTGGTCCAACAGCGCTTTGAATACAATCACTCTTGCTTGGGTCACTTTTAAATTTGCATGACGCAGTTTTTGTTGTACCTCAATACTCATGTCTCACCTAAACCTTCTATTGCCCCATTATTGCACTGTTATAAACGTCCAATTTCTACTGCAGCTTGATCAATTTTTTCAGCGACTTGTCTAACTTGCTCCGCATCAAAATCTTTACCCTTGAGCTTTAGGCGTAATGATGTTTTTAAGTTTTCCATCGCACGATGAATATCCAAATATTGGTCGTTTTCATGAATTTCGCGTCGAGTTTCTAAACGCTCTAATAAGTGTTGGATATGCGCATGCTGCTCTTTTAAATGTAATTTTCCAGCATCAGTAATGTGATATTGCTTACGATCACCTTCTGTATTTTCAGCATGCACAAAACCAATTTCTTCAAGATAGGTCAGGGTTGGATAGATTGTGCCTGAACTTGGAGTATAGCCTCCACCGACCAGATCACTGATGGCTTTGATAATTTCATAACCATGCTTTGGCTGTTGCTGTATCAGATGTAAAACCAAAAGCTTCATTTTACCCGATTCAAACAACCGACCTCGTCGTCCACCATAGCCCCGTTCGGTATGCTGTTCACGATGCTCAAAATCATGTTGTGAATGATCATGTCGCTCTGATTTCATCTTTATTTTTCTCGAATTGATTAATTTATGTATATTAAGATATGTCTTAATAAATCTTAATGCAAGATGATAGAACAAAATCAATTATAATATTTTGATAAATAATAAATTAAATAATTTTGAATCGATCTATCTTAAAAATTTAAGACATAAAAAAGACCGATTAAAAGCCTTTAAACCGAATCTATTGGCTATTTTTATTGTTGTTATGGATTGCTTAAAGCTTGACTCAGTTACCCATTTTTTAAGCATTGTTTTTATGTCATGGCGCAGCAAACTTTTAATTTTCAGATCTTTAGCCTTGACATAGAGATTAATTTACATACAATGCGATTTGTAACAAAAAATTAATATTTTTATAACAAAAGGGTCACACAATGTTTAAGAAAACTTTATTTGCTGCATTACTTGCTAGTTCTTTTGGGTCTGCACATGCATACCAAGCTGAAATCGGTGGTTCACTCGGTATTGTTGATCCAGATAAAGGGGATACATCTACTGGTTTTGCTATTGATGGAACATATTATTTTAACCCTGTTCAAGTTAAAAATAACCCATTAAACGAAGCTGCCTTTCTAGATCGCGCAAGCAACGTAAATGCTGGAATTAGCTATATCGATTATGATGCCTACGATGTAACAGCTTATGGTGTTGGTATTGAATATTTCGTTCCAAATACCGATTTTTATGCAAGTGCTGCTATTGGACGCTCTACAGCTAAGGCCGATCATGTCGATGATTTAGATACAACAACTTACTCTGCTGAAGTAGGTTACTTGCCAATCCCAGGTCTTTTGATTGCAGTGGGTTTAGAAGGCTATGATAATGATTTTAATGATGATATAGATCCAACTATCCGTGCTAAATATGTCACTCAAGTGGGTCGCTATGACATGAATTTTGAAGGTGGTGCAAGCTTTGGTGATACCGATGCTTACAGCGTAGGTACAGATTTATACCTAGATAAAACTTTCAGTGTCGGATTGGCTTATTCAGGTAGCCGCACTGATGGTACTGATGAAGACAGCTTTACAATTCGTGCAAAAAAATTCTTTACTCAACAAATCAGCTTAGAAGGTTCTGTTGATTTTGAAGATGACGATAATGTCTATGGTCTACGTGCTGCTTACCGCTTCTAATTATTGATAAAATTTAAAAAAACCGCTCTTGTATAAGCGGTTTTTTTACCACTAATTAAATAAATCAGCAATTAATGATTCATTAAAATAACTTTAGGTTTGATCGAGACTTCATTTAACTTGTATTGTACTTTTTTCATCAACCTTAGTAATTCATTAGGATTTTCTTCATTTAAATTAAACGGATGCTCTGAAGTACTACTACGTATATCAGTTTGAATATTTGATTTACTATCCAAAAATAATGTCATCGGAATATAGCGCACACCATACTCTAAACTTAAATCCTCATCCTCATTCACATCGACCTTAATCATGATGAATTTTTTCGAAAGATTTACAACCTCATCATCATAAAATACTTTTCCATATCGCTTAGAAGCACCACACCAGTTAGCATAAAACACCAATAAAATGGGTTTCTTCTCTTGTTCAGCAATCTGTAAGCCTTTTTCATAAGACAGCCAATTAATATTATTTTCGTTCCATTTAATTACATTTGCAAAGGCTGTATTTGAAATCAGAATAAAAAGCACTGCAATCCATATTTTCATTTTTCTAGATTCTTTTAAGCATAAAAAAGCGTTAAACCTATATTAATCTATGACTTAAAGAAGGGAAATAAGTTTCTTTGATGTTTAATCCGCAAATCTAGTTAGAAGCACTACTTTTTATAGTGCAGAGAAAGGCCTTAACTACACAAATGTATTTAAATTTTGAATGTAAGATAAGGCTATACGCGTTCTAAAATGAGATGTATTAACTATTATAGTGGGTATCAAATAGATAAAGCGCTTATATAAGCGCTTCTTTCGCCTAAATTTACTGTTCTAAATGCAGCATTCTTAACTGCAAACTCACATTGCCATTAAATTGATTTTTATCCAATTCATAAACAATACGTACCATATCTTGCATAGGATCAAAATTGAATTTATCACGTACATTAAAGGCAATCGCATCAATCGGTTGGCCATTTTCCAAAGCTAAACGCAATTTCAGATGCACTTCCTTTAACCAACGATAATCGATGACTTTAAAACGCCCTTCAAATACCGGTGCAGGAAACTTTTGCCCCCACGGTCCCAATTGCGTCAAAGTATCTACAGTTTGCAGTTGAAATGCCTGAGCAGGTAATTCACCATCCGTCCATAATACCGCTTGGAATAGCGCATCATCTGATTGAGCAACCAACTCAGTAAAACGTTGTTTAAATTCTTCAAAATGTTGCTTTTGAATAGTCAATCCCGCCGCAGCCGCATGCCCACCAAAATGACTAATCAAATCAGGATATTGCTCGGCAACTTTTTCAATACTGTCTCGAATATGAATACCATCAATCGAACGTGCGGAACCTTTGATATGAATCCCATCTTTATCTGCCGCAAATACAATACTGGGGCGATGAAATTGCTCTTTTAAACGGCCTGCCACAATACCAATCACCCCTTGATGCCAATGCTCTTCAAACATGACCAGCGCTGCGGGTAAATGATCTTGATCAAGCTGTAGATTTTCCAGCGCAGCTAAAGCTTCTTGTTTGATCTCCGACTCAACTTGACGGCGTTCTAAGTTTAACTCATTGAGCTGGCGTGCCAAAGCGTGAGCTGTCTGCGTATCGGTTGCCAAAAGACATTCAATACCGATGTCCATGGTTTCCATACGCCCTGCGGCATTAAGACGAGGGCCTAACACAAAACCTAAATCAGAGGCTTTTAACTCAGCAGGATCACGCGCTGCAATGTCTAATAAGGCACTAATCCCAGCACGACATTGATTCTGTTGAATCCGTTTAACTCCTGCATCCACTAAGATACGATTGTTATGGTCGAGGCTGGCAACATCGGCATAAGTGCCCAAAGCAACCAAATCCAAATATTGCGGCATTTTTGCAGCGGATTTCCCCAGTTTTGTCCGATGGCTACTTAACTTTGCCAATAGGTAAAATGCCACGCCGACGCCAGCCAAAGCCTTACTTGGAAATTCGCACCCTAACTGATTTGGGTTAACAACCGCTTCAGCTTGAGGCGTTTCCTTGGTCGTTAAATGGTGATCGGTGATAATCACCTGCATTCCATGTGACTGTGCTTGTGCTACACCTGCATGGCTGGAAATTCCATTGTCGACCGTAATTAATAGATCAGGCTGATATTTTTCAAAAGCCAAATCGGCAATTTTAGGGGTTAGGCCATAACCATATTTAAAACGATCTGGAACAAGGTATTCAACATTGGCCCCCATTTCTCGTAAAGCCAGCATCATCAGTGCGGTACTGGTGGCACCATCTGCATCATAATCACCGACAATCACAATTTTTTTTTCTTGATCTAAAGCTTGATCAATTATTTGAATGGCTTGCTCCAAACCTTTCATTTCTGGTGCAAGTAAATATTTAAGTTTTAAATCTAATTCTTGTTCAGATTGCACACCACGACGAGCCAAAATTTCAGCAATAAAGGGTAACACGCCCTGAAAGTTTTCAGGGCGTGTAATCAATGGTCGTTGTTTAATTTGTAATTTTTGCATTTATGGCATCAAACGTTGTATTGTCCAAGATCCACCGACTTTTTCATAAGTGAGGCGATCATGTAAGCGATTTGGGCGACCTTGCCAGAATTCATAATACGTCGGCTCTAAACGATAACCTCCCCAAAATTCGGGTTTAGCCAATTCATTCTTTTCAGCCACTTGATCATACAACGCTTGAAAACGCTGTTGTAGATGTTCACGACTTTCAATCACACCACTTTGTGGGGTACTGATATGCGCTGCAATTTGGCTATCACGCGGACGCTTATGATAATAATCTGTAGATTCTTGTTCAGATATTTTCTGAACTTGACCACCCACACGAACTTGACGTTCTAACTCAGGCCAATAGAATAGCAATTCTGCATAAGGATTTTCAGCTAAATCTAAGCCTTTTTGACTGTCATAATTGGTATAAAAATCATAACCAGCCTCGGTAGCACCACGCAATAACACAGTACGCACATGTGGACGCCCTTGTGCATTTGCGGTTGCCAACGACATTGCATAGGGTTCATGCAGTTTTGCTTCTAAAGCCAAATTAAACCAATTGAGAAACTGCGCATGAGGATGAGCATCCACTTGCTCCTCATGTAGTTCACCTTTTTGATAAGTAAGACGAAGCTCACTTAAGTCTTTAATTACATCACGCATGAAGCAAAACCTTCTACAGACGATACAATATTTTAAGCCGCATTTTGACGAACAGCATCTGCTAAATGATTTGCCAAATCAGTTACTTCTTGCAGATTATCGCCTTCTACCATAACACGGATGATCGGTTCCGTCCCTGACTTACGAATTAAAATTCGCCCACGTCCTTTAAGTGTGGCTTCTACTTTATCAAACTCGGCAACCAATGCTGGCACTGCAAATGGGTCAAACATTTGTTCAAGACGAACATTGACCAAAACATTGGGTAAAGTTTTAAAATCTGCAACCAATTCATCTAAAGATTTATTCTGTTCAACCAATACTGTTAACACTTGCAGGGCTGCAATAATTGCATCACCTGTTGTGCTCTTGTCTAAAGTCAAAATATGACCAGATGGTTCGCCACCAGTCACCCAGTTGTTTTCTTCTAAATTTTGCAATACATAGCGATCACCCACTTTAGCACGCACAAAAGGCACTTTGGCTTTTTCAAGTGCCAATTCTAATGCCATGTTACTCATCACTGTACCGACGATACCCGCCGGTTTTTGAGATGCTTGGGTTGCTAAAATATACAGAATATGGTCGCCATCAATCAATTTACCAAAACGGTCGACCAAAACCACACGATCTGCATCGCCATCAAAAGCAATACCTAAATCTGCTTGATGCTCAATCACGGCTTTTTGTAAATTTTCAGGATGTGTTGAACCACAATCCTTATTGATATTTAAACCATCTGGTTCGTTATAAAGCGCAATAACTTTTGCGCCTAATTCACGAAATACTGCTGGACCTACGCTATACGCTGCACCATTGGCGCAATCCACCACAATTTTTAAATGGCGTAAATTGAAATGATATGGGAATGTCGATTTACAAAACTCGATATAACGACCATTGGCATCTTTAACACGTACACTCTTACCTAAGTTTGCGGTGTCTTCAATAATGATATCGTTCTCAAGCTCTCGATTAATCGCATCTTGAATCGTATCTGGGAGCTTTTTCCCTTCATCTGAAAAGAATTTAATTCCATTATCAAAATAAGGGTTATGCGAAGCAGAAATCACGATCCCTAAGTTGGCATGCAATGCACGGGTTAAATGGGCAATTGCAGGGGTCGGCAGCGGTCCAAGCAAATGTACATAAACACCTGCCGCATTGAGACCCGCCTGTAAAGCTGCTTCAAGAATATAACCCGATAAACGGGTATCTTTACCTAAAACCACAATTGGTTTTGATTTTGGGCTAATTTGCTTTAATACTTTCCCTGCCGCAAATCCGAGTTTAAGTGCAAATTCTGGGGTAATTGGGAGTTCACCAAATTTTCCACGAATCCCGTCTGTTCCAAAATAACTCATCTTTTACCCACTTATTATGTGTTGTATAACAATCAATTTTTAAGGTTTACTACTTTACACCAAAATAAAAAAGCCGTCATAAACTGACGGCTTTTTCCAATCAAAATATTACAAAAGATTAACCTACACGATAGTTCGGTGCTTCTTTGGTAATCGTTACATCATGCACATGTGACTCTTGCATACCTGCAGCGGTGATTTTCACAAATTTTGCATTTTGACGTAAATCTTCAATGGTTGCAGAACCGGTATAGCCCATAGATGAACGTAAACCGCCCATCATTTGATGTACGATATTGCCCATTGGACCTTTGTACGGTACGCGGCCTTCAATCCCTTCTGGAACCAATTTTTCAGCGCCTGCTTTCGAGTCTTGGAAATAACGATCGGCAGAACCCGTCGCACCAGCCATTGCACCCAAAGAACCCATACCACGGTATGCTTTGTAATAACGACCTTGGAAGAATTCAACTTCACCAGGCGCTTCTTCAGTACCCGCCATAAGTGAACCCACCATAATTGTGCTTGCACCAGCACCAATCGCTTTTGCCATATCCCCAGAGAAACGGATACCACCATCAGCAATCAATGGAATTTGGTCTTTCAATGCATTGGCAACACTGTCAATTGCAGAGATTTGTGGCATACCAATACCTGCAACGATACGTGTCGTACAGATTGAACCAGGACCAATACCCACTTTCACCGCATCTGCACCTGCATCAAGTAATGCCAAAGCAGCATCACCCGTTGCGATATTACCGCCAATCACTTGAACTTGAGGGAAGTTTGCTTTCACCCAACGGACACGTTCGATCACACCCGCAGAATGACCATGCGCTGTATCCACTACAATCGCATCAACGCCTGCTTCAACCAAAGCTTCAACACGACTTGGGGTTTCAGCGCCAGTACCCACTGCAGCACCAACACGTAAACGACCTAATTCATCTTTACAGCTATTTGGATAAGATTCCGCTTTACGGAAATCTGTAACTGTAATTAAGCCTTTTAATGCATTGCTTTCATCAACCACCAATACTTTTTCAATACGGTGTTTTTGCAATAATGCTTGAATATTTTCTTTCGATTCATTTTCACGAACAGTCACAAGTCGATCTTGCCCTGTCATGATATTGCTTACTGGTTGTTCCAAGTTCGTTACAAAACGAGTATCTCGGCCAGTTACAATCCCAACCACTTTGCCATCTTTAACGACAGGTACACCGCTGATGTTGTTGGCTTGTGTAATTGCCATCAAATCACGAATCGTGGTTTCAGGTGTCACGGTAATTGGATCTTTCACCATTCCCGCTTCGAATTTTTTTACACGGCGAACTTCTGCAGCTTGTGCAGAAATATCCATGTTTTTATGTAAAATACCAATACCACCGTTTTGCGCCATTGCAATCGCCATACGTGACTCAGTCACAGTATCCATTGCTGCTGAAACCATAGGGATGTTCAGTTGAATGCCGCGTGTGAGGCGTGTCTTTAGAGAGACATCTTTTGGGAGGATAGTAGAATAGGCAGGGAGTAATAAGACATCATCGAAGGTTAGCGCTTCTTGAACGATGGTCAACATAACAGTCTCGCTGGTAATTTCCGTGAGCTATTATATACAAATTTCCGTTCAATTTTCATTTTTTATTGTGCCGATTTATCTTATTCTCGATCACACTTTATTTTTCAGTATCTTATTGAAATAAAAATGGGCTTTGAATATAAAATTATCGTGGATTTAACACCACAGTAGACTGTCGACTTACAGTTTCTGCCTTAATATCCTAAATTTTCCCAATGAAGCGTTAACACACCTGATCAAAGTCTTCATCATTGCTGGGGGTAGCGACTTCTATTTCGATCAGGGGAATTAAACCATAGCCTTGTCTTGCTTTTGCACATTGTGAATCCCCAGCATGTACCTGTTTGCATGAAGAACTCCGTTGCTCATACATACTACAGCTGACTTGCTGTCCAATCTCACCCTTTAATGCCACACAACGTGGTTGCTTTTGATTGGTGCCCTGCATACAAGAATACACGGCTGTCAAAGGTTCGACATAATCTGGCGGCATGGCTTCTCCTTCTGCCCAATAAAATGAGACTCGGAAAAAGGCGCAACACGCTCCGCAACTTAAGCACGCATCCTGTGCTGAGATTTGTGACAACATTTTTTTAAGATTCTCGTTATCAATTTAAAATTTTGGCAAGAAAATCCTAAAAAAAGTCGCACTCAAACTCAATATCTTTTTTGAATTTTTTATTGCGGACAGGTAAACACGGACTCATCCATCAAATCGACACCGCATTGTAAATTTTCGATCCAGTCTAAAAACTGATGAATCATCTCTTTACCAATAAACGGCTTACCATGTTGCGGCACAATCATTTCAATATCCATTTGACGCACCATTTTCACCCATAAACGGATCACCCGATTGGTACACATATAGCGCTGATGAAAACCATGCATGGTTGGAATGTGCATTGCAAAATCTTCAATTGGTTTCGAGGCATCATCAACAATCGATGCACCCATATCACCTGAGAATAAAATTTTTGAAATTGGATCGTAAAACTGGAAATTTCCAACGGAATGTAAGAAATGCGCAGGAACTACGATGATGCGCGTTTCTCCCAATGGAATAGAGCCACCTTGGTCAGGCAATTCGATTAGACGTTCTAACCAGCCCCCTTTCATACGGTCACTCATAAATGCTGAGTTTAAATGAGGTAAAAAGCGTGCCCATAATTTAGATGCGACCACTTTGGCATCGGTATAGACCAACCAACGCGGCATTGAGGTAATGATGTCAGGGTCTTGGTGAGATGCCATGACATAGTCTAAATTTTGTAATCGGGTGTATTTATTGAGCTCCATGGTCAGGGGCACATAGGTCAAATCACCGCCCGGATCTAATACTGCTGCACGTTCATTATTTAAAATAAGAAACTGATTGGCTTGTACACCTTCACCTTTCACCAAACTGGTAAAACTTATACATTTATGAGTGCCATTATCAAACAAAACTTGCGACGTGGTGCGATCTAAAGCCATACCAGAAACCCCAAAACCTTTTTTAAAATAAATCTTTAGTTATCCCATACAACATATAAGGTTTTCTTCAAAGTTACAATAAATCTACAACCTAAGTTTAAAGATTATTTGTGTCATCATTCTCAGAATAATAAAAAACCCAACATTAAGTTGGGTTTTCAGCTTTAAAAATAGATGCCTTTATTGATGTTCAATCAGCTTGGAAAATTGCGCTTAAAAAAAGTAATGCTGAACTAAAGCGGCGACACCAATAATAAAGAAGATTGCAGCTCCAATTTTATGAATCAGAGCAATAGGTAATTTATCTGCCAATTTATTGCCAATAAATACAGCAGGTGCATTGACCAACATAATCCCCAATGTCGTACCTAGAGTTACCCAACCGATGCTGTCAAAGCGTGCAGCAAGTGCCACTGTGGCGATTTGGGTTTTATCCCCAATTTCTGCAAGGAAGAATAATACAAAGGTTGCACCAAAGACCCCATATTTTTGCCATTTATTAATACTTTCAGATTCATCATCCAACTCATCTGGAATTAACATCCACCCGGCCATACCAATAAAGCCAAGTGACACAATCCAAAGTAATACTGTCGGGCTAAGGACTGTGGTAATCCACTGACCAAGCACAGCCGATACCCCATGATTGACAATAGTTGCTAATAAAATTGCAAATAAAATAGGAATAGGTTTACGAAAACGTGCAGCAAGAAGTAATGCGAGCAGTTGTGTTTTATCGCCCATTTCGGATAAAGCGACAACCACTAAAGAGATGAGGAAGGCATTTAACATTTCAAAGTCTCTGGCTAGCAATATTTACCGATGACTTACCCCTCCTGCTAGCCAATATGAATAGTCGCCTATTCAACGCGGAGTGATAAATCAAAGGTCTTGCCAACAAAAGATAGCTGAGTAAACACCTTCAGCTAAATTGGTTCTTTGCTATGATGACCATACTCTGTTGAGTAATTATGTTGATCATCACCCATTTATCATCTCGCAGATGACAAACAGCGGCTACTCCCCAATGAAGTACAGCTATTCTACAACGCTTTATCAATCATTTTCAATTTTTAAAAATTAAAAAATTTAAAGCTCAGATAAACTTCAAAAAATATCGTGCCGAAGCATTTTTAATGCCCGCAGAGGATGAATTCAATTTCGTTTCTTCACTAATTTTGAACCCACGATGGTTATCCCATCGTGGGGCGACAGGGATGTCGCCGATTGATTTAATTAAAAATATTAATTAAGAGAAATTATATTCTTGTGCCTGAGTTTTTTGACAGATTGACTATATTGAATAATGACTTTAAAGCAGGTTTGAAAATTATTGATAAAACAAAATCAGATCCATATAAAAAACCTCGCCTAAAGCGAGGTCTTCTATAATTTAAAACTTAAAGCAAGATGTTACGAATATCTGATAACAACTTGGTCAATTTATTGGTAAATCGCGCAGCATCCGCACCATTAATCACACGATGGTCATAAGACAATGACAATGGCAACATCAGTTTTGGATCAAAGCCTGAGCCATTCCATACTGGTTGCATCGTTGCAGGTGAGATACCCAAAATCGCAACTTGCGGCCAGTTCACCAATGGCGTAAATGCAGTACCACCAATTGAACCTAGGCTAGTAATAGTAAAGTTTGCACCTTGTAAGTCTTTCGGAGAAAGTTTCTTATCACGTGCTTTTTTACTTAACTCACCCAATTCAATGGCAATTTGCTTAATCGATTTTTGATCAGGATTACGCAATACTGGAACAGTTAAACCATCTGGTGTCGCCACAGCGATTCCCATATGGATTTCTTTACGCAACAGCACAGACTTTTGATCATCTGCCAAGTGACCTGCAAAATAAGGCTCTTCTTTGAGTAAAAACGCCACCGCTTTTGCAATAAAGGCAAGGATCGTTAAGCTAATACCATCTTGCTTAAATTTCCCTTTTAACTCACCGCGCCAAGCTTCTAGTTCAGTAATATCTGCTAAATCAAATTGTGTCACTTGCGGAATAAAATTGTTTAATGACAATTGCGGTACAGACACTTGCTGTAAACGCGTCATTGGTGCAATTTCACTACCACCAAATGCACTGAAATCTGGTAATGCAGGCAAACCTGAAGCGACTGGCGCAGCAGTTGTTTGAGCTGCTGCTTGCGGTGCAGTCAATTTGGCTTTAACAAAAGCAAAAACATCATCCTTCATCACACGTGCATGAGGGCCAGAGGCCTCGACTTGTGATAAAACCACACCCAGTTCACGCGCAAGCTTACGCACGGCTGGACCAGCATAAACTTTAGCATTTTCAGCTTGTTGTGCTTTAGATAACTTTTCAGTACCCGCTTGAGCAACGGCCACTTCAGCTTTTGGCGTTGAAGCTGTCGTTTTCGCGGCTGGTGCTGATGCAGCTTGTGATGCTGGAGCGGCTGGTTTTTCTTGCGGTGCTGATGCAGTCTGACCTTGTGCTTCAATCGTTACCAAAGCAGTGCCCTGACTTACAGACTGATTCAATTCCACATGGATCGCCGTCACCGTACCAGCAACCGTACTTGGTACTTCTACAGAGGCTTTATCCGACTCAGCAACGCAAAGGCTTTGGTCTTTTTCAACTTGATCGCCTACGCTCACCAAAATTTCAGAAATTGTTGCTTTATCTACACCCAGATCAGGAACAGCAACTTCAACTTTACCCGATTGGGCTGGCGCTGATGCTTCTGGTGCAGCAGCTTGAGTTGGTGTTGCTGACGTTTGTTGAGGCGCTTCAGCAGGTGCTGCCGCCGAAGTCGTTGCAGCCCCTACAGTTTTCACTGTAATCAGTACCACACCTTCTTTAACATTATCGCCTTCTTTGACCACAACACTTTCAACCGTGCCAGCAACTGTACTTGGAACTTCAACCGTTGCTTTATCCGATTCCACTACAACGATGCTGTCATCTACCGCAATTTCGTCGCCCACTTTAACCAGAACTTCGCCGACCAAAGCTTTTTCAACACCAATATCTGGCACTTGAACTTCAACTGTTTGAGATGAAGCTGTCGTAGATGCAGAAGGTGCAACAGACGCCACAGGTTCAGCTTTAGTTTTTACAGCAGGTTCAGTTTTTGCAGCTTCTTGAGCAGGTTGTGCTGGTGATTCTGTCTCTGTTGCATCCGCAGATTCAACTTCGATCAACACAGCACCTTCTGAAACTTCATCGCCTTCCGTAACAGCAATACTTTTAACCACACCTGCTGAAGTGCTTGGCACTTCAACAGAGGCTTTGTCTGACTCAAGTAGAACGATACTGTCATCAACAGCGATGGTATCCCCGACTTTCACCAAGATTTCTGCAACAGTGGCCTTATCAACGCCAATATCAGGAGTTTTAACTTGCATCATTATTTCTCCTCTGTCACTTCAGTATAAGCAGCAACTTCTTGTACAGATGGGTGCGCTTGCGGTAACCATGCAACTGGACGATCAACATCAAGTTCAAATGAAGAGATTGCATCTTTCACCAAACGCGGATCAACTTCACCTTCATCAGCAAGTTTTTTCAATGTTGCAACCACAATATGTGCCGCATCTACACCAAAGTAACTACGCAAATTACTGCGTGTATCTGAACGACCATAACCATCTGTACCCAATGTTACATATGGACGGCTATCTGGAAGATAAGCACGGATCTGTTCGCTATAGGCACGCATATGATCTGTTGCTGAAACAACAATACCATCCGTGTCACGTAATTGCTGAGAAACCCAAGACTCTTTACCGTCTTCAAGTGGATGTAGGCGATTGTATTCTTCAACAGCCATACCATCACGTGCCAATTCATTGAAGCTTGTTACACTCCATACATTGGAATGGATTTGGTATTCATCACGTAAAATTTGCCCAGCTTTAATCACTTCACGCAGAATCACGCCTGAACCCAATAACTGAACTGTGGCTTTTTCATCTTTATTGAACAAGTACATACCACGTTTGATGCCTTCTTCAGCACCTTCAGGCAATGCAGGTTGGTCATAGTTTTCATTCATGAGCGTCAAGTAATAGAACACACGTTCCTGATTCACATACATACGTTGTAAACCATCATGCACAATCACAGCTAACTCATAACCAAAGCAAGGATCATACGCTACACAGTTTGGAATCGTTCCTGCCAAGATATGAGAATGACCATCTTGGTGTTGTAAACCTTCACCATTTAATGTTGTACGACCAGCTGTTGCACCACACAAGAAGCCTTGTGCCTGAGAGTCACCCGCTGCCCATGCAATATCCCCAATACGTTGGAAACCAAACATTGAGTAATACATATACATCGGAATCATTGGTAAGTTATTGGTTGAATAACTGGTACCCAATGCTGACCAAGCGCTCATTGCACCTGCTTCATTGATCCCTTCTTGCAACATGTGACCATCTTTCGCTTCACGATAGTTCATGAGCTGTTCTTGGTCTTCTGGGGTATAGTTTTGTCCATGCGCAGCATAGATCCCCAACTGACGGAACATGCCTTCTAAACCGAAGGTACGCGCTTCATCAGGTACGATAGGCACAACACGGTCTTTAATGGCTTTTTCTTTTAACAATGCTGCAATCAAACGCACCATAACCATCGTGGTTGATTGTTCTTTACCACCACTACCTTTAAGCACGCCATCAAATACTGAAATCTCAGGAATCGCCAATACTTCACTGTCTTTACGACGTGCAGGTAAATAACCACCTAAAGCTTCACGACGTGCTTTCATATATTTCAATTCAGGTGAGTTTTCACCTGGACGATAGAATGGAAGCTCTTCAAGTTGCTCATCAGAGAATGGTAAATTGAAACGGTCACGTACATATTTCAATGAATCGTGTTGCATTTTCTTGATTTGGTGGGTTTTGTTGACAGCTTCAATTTCGTCAGACAAACCATAACCTTTCACTGTTTTCGCTAAGATTACAGTCGGTTGACCATTGCTGGTCATTGCTGCAGCATACGCGGCATACACTTTGTATGGGTCATGACCACCGCGATTCAGATTATCAATATCTTCATCACTTAAGCCTTTTACCAACTCCGCAGCTTCAGGGTATTTACCAAAGAATTTTTCACGGGTATAAGCGCCACCTTTTACTTGGTAGCGTTGGTATTCACCATCTAGCGTTTCATCCATACGGGCTTTTAAAGCACCTGAGGTGTCTTTGTCCAATAAAGGATCCCAATGACGACCCCAGACCACCTTAATCACACGCCAGCCTGCACCACGGAACAGTGACTCTAGCTCTTGAATGATTTTACCGTTACCACGTACAGGACCATCTAGACGCTGTAAGTTACAGTTAACCACCCAGATTAAGTTGTCTAATTTTTCGCGACCCGCAAGCGAGATTGCACCTAAGCTTTCTGGCTCATCCATTTCACCATCGCCAAGATACGCCCAAACCTTACGGTTTTCTTCTTTGATCAAACCACGATTCATCAAGTACTTTTGAATATGCGCTTGATAAATTGACATGATTGGACCAAGGCCCATCGAAACAGTTGGGAACTGCCAGTAATCTGGCATTAAGTAAGGATGAGGATAACTTGAAAGCCCTTGACCACCCACTTCACGACGGAAATTGCTCAATTGATCTTCGGTCAAACGACCTTCTAAAAATGAACGTGCGTAAATACCTGGGGCGCAGTGACCTTGGTAATAGATCATGTCGCCACCAAAGCTATCGCTATTGGCACGGAAGAAATGGTTAAAGCCGACATCATATAGGGTTGCTGAAGACGCGAAACTTGCCAAGTGACCACCTAAGTCATCACCTGTTTTATTGGCACGTAGAACCATTGCCAAAGCATTCCAACGAATTAATGCTCGAATACGACGCTCCATATCTTGGTCGCCTGGCATCGCTGGAGATTCTTCAACTGGAATGGTATTTAAATAAGGGGTATTTAGACGCTGAATAGGTACATGCTTCGAAATTGCTTGTTGATATAATTTTTCTAATAAAAACGCAGCACGATCCGTACCCATATGCTGGAGCACTGAATCAAAGGCATCTTGCCATTCTTGTGTTTCCTGAGCGTCGCTATCACCATAATACGCCATTTCCCACTTACTCCTTGAATAGTTTTCTATATATTATATGTATCATGTTTTAGGCCTGTTAAGTTATCGTTACAGCCAAATGCAGATTGTAAGGATTATTTAGCAACTAAATAGTTGTTGACTAATTAACACTTAAAATAACAAAAAACCGCCAATAAAGGCGGTTTTTTATACAAAATAATTTTTTATTTGATGATAGTCTGAATACAGTATTTAATTCATCGCGACTACGAATTCAACCATGCATACAGAGCATCAATTATAAGCTCAACAATTAAATGTTTAGCGTTATGGCAACATGGCTAAGTAAGAAGATGGATTTTTACGTTGACCATCTTTCACTACTTCGTAATGCAAATGTGGACCTGTGCAACGACCAGTACAACCCACGTTGGCAATATGTTCACCAGCCTTCACCTGATCACCCACACGGGCAATTAGACGTGAAGCATGCGCATAACGTGTGATATAGCCATTGCCATGGTTAATTTCTACATATTGACCATAACCAGTGCCCCAACCAGACTTGGTTACGATACCAGGACCTGTTGCATAAATTGGTGTACCACTTGGTGCTGAAAGATCTAAACCAGAATGATGTTCGGCACGACCACCCATTGTACGACCACCAAAATCAGAGCTTACGCGCTTCATGTCTGGAAGAGGATGAGTGACTAACCAAGAATATGGAGAGTTTGCAGTATAACGAGAAGCAGAGTTTGCGCTAGAACCGTATTTTTTAGCGATACTTGCATTGTTTAACTCGATTGGCGCATCCTGGCTACGTAAAGTAATATTCATCTTTGCTGAAGCAGGAAGATCTAAATCATCTGGATTATAAGAGCCTTGAGATAGAGTCTTGGATAATTGTTCTAAACGATCTGGTGATTGAACCAAGTCTGCAAATGCAGCGGTTGCAGCGGAAGCTGCTAAAGTAAAAGCCAATAAAATACGTCGCGTATGCATAAAAACCTCTTTAACTGTTCTTAGTCAAGTTTCTTGAGTGATCTCATCCTTGATATCTATCGAAATGAGCGCTTAAGATAGGACATAAATATGTAGGAACCATGTATGTCTGAACCAAAAAACGTCTTTCAACCAACAAGACAACACTTAAAAACAGGAAACTTATCGTTTCTTACAAAGCAAGTTGCCGAATGGCAAAAACTTACTAAATTAATTCAACCGCTACTTCCTCAACCTGAGAATTGGCGAGTTGTCTGTTATCAATACGGTATTTTGACCATCACCGGTGAAAATCAAGCCATGATTAGTCAACTCGGTTATCTTCAAAAACAGTATATTTCTCAATTATCACAAATCAACGAACTTCGTGATTTACAAAAACTGCAAGTTCGTTTACGTATTCAAAACAGCAATACTGAAACACCCCCACAACGCCATAAAACTGTAAAAAGCATACAACCTGCAACATCTGAAATGTTACAAAATGCCGCTAGTTTTGTGAGCGACCCTAAGCTTAGCCAAGCTTTACTACGTTTGGCAAGCAATAAAAAGTAAACTGATTAGATTAAATTAAGATTAAAACTGATCAAAATATGACAGATATCACACTTTTTATTGTTACACTATAACACAATGCCTAAAAGACAAAGACTTATGTCACGTTGACAAAATGAATTGGGCACAGCTTCTCGTCATCAAATGTTACAATTTCATAGCTGCTTGGATCACTTTTAACATTGCGTAAAAGTTGATTGTTCAGTGCATGTCCCGATTTATAACCATCGAATTTGGCAATAATTTGATGTCCAAGTAGGTATAAGTCACCAACTGCATCCAAAATTTTATGCCGAACAAACTCATCTGCAAAGCGTAGACCTTCTTCATTGACCACGCCGGTATCATCTAAACCAACAGCATTATCTAAGCTCGCACCCAAGGCTAAATTATTGGCTTTTAAATAATCGAGATCTTTCATAAAACCAAAAGTACGTGCGCCGCTGACTTCATAGACAAACGTTTCTGTTGAAAAATCAATGGTCGCCGATTGGTATTCTTTTGCAAAAGCAGGATGATCAAAGTCGATGGTGAAGTTGATTTGAAAACCATCGTGAGGGGTAAAAATTGCGCGCTTATCTTCTATGAGTGCTTCAACAGGTTTGAGAATCCGAATAAATTTTTTCGGTGCGTCTTGTTCTACTAATTCGCCCTGCATGAGTAAGTATATAAATGGACCTGCACTACCATCCATAATTGGTATTTCAGAAGCAGACACTTCTATAATCAGGTTATCTATACCCAAGCCAGCGATTGCACTGGTGACATGTTCAATGGTGCCAACCTTGGTTTCATGACTGACCAAATTGGAACACATGAATGCTTCTTGAATCAGCATGGCATCTGCTGGCAGATCGACAGGTGGATTTAAATCGATACGGCGAAATACAATACCCCCGTCCGCCACATGTGGCAAAAAGTTAATCATGACTTTTTGTCCGCTATGTAGTCCGATGCCACTCGCTTTAACGACTCGCTTCAGGGTACGTTGTTTCAACATGCTAATTCGGTCTTCATTCTCAAATCCGCTATACGTTAGCACATTTAGCCATTGATAAAAAACAAAAAAGGTAATGAATCTCACTACCTTTTTCGTTGATATTAATTATTTTTAATAATTATCAATCATTTACGCTGTTGATTTTTCAAATAATCTTGAATACTCATTGGCGTAGAACGACCGCTTGAACTTGGTGCTGCAACAGGTGCACCATCTTCTTGACGTTTATTGATCGCTGGAACATCATCTTCATCAACCACAGTGTTGTGGCTGGCTTGCTGGCTATATGATTGCGCAACATTGCTGATATGGGTTCTGCGTTTTGCTTCAGTTGCATCACTGGCATTACGTGTTAAACCTGTAGCAATCACAGTGACACGAATTTCATCACGTGCGTCTGGATCAAATACAGTACCAAAGAATACTTCACCTTCTTCAAGGTCAACAATCTGGTTCACAACATCTGTAATCACTTCAGTTTCACGTAAAGTCACATCAGCACCGCCCGTGATGTTAATCAACACCCCTTTGGCATTCATGATATTTACATTATCCAATAACGGACTACGGATCGCCAAACGTGCAGCTTCTTCAGCACGGTCTGGACCGCTACTCTTTCCTTCACCCATCATTGCATAACCACGTGTACTCATCGCAGTTTTCAAGTCAGCAAAGTCAAGGTTAATATGACCCGGACGAACAACCAGATCAAAAATACTCCGTACCGCATTCAGCAACACGTCATCTGCTTTACGGTAAGCATCTTGCATAGAGATGTCGCCATAAACGCTGAGTAAACGTTGGTTCGGTATAATAATTAAAGAATCAACATGTTGTTCTAATGCTTCAATCCCTTTTTCAGCCGAACGTTGACGACGACGACCTTCAAAGTTAAATGGTGTTGTCACTACACCTACAGTAAGAATACCCATTTCTTGAGCAATCTCAGCAACAACGGGTGCAGCACCTGTACCTGTACCACCGCCCATTCCAGCAGTCACAAATACCATATCCGCACCTTCAAGATGTTGACGGATTTGCTCACGGCTTTCTTCAGCAGCAATTTGACCTACATCTGGATTAGCACCGGCACCCAAACCACGTGTGCTTTGCTCACCAAGTTGCATTTTAAAAGGCGCATTCATACGATCAAGGGCTTGCTTGTCTGTATTTGCACAAACAAATTTCACACCCTTAATGTCAGATTGCACCATGTGTTGTACGGCATTACCACCGCCGCCACCAACACCAAACACAGTAAAACGGGCTTGACCGTTGTTATCGGTTTGTCCATCGTCTAAAAATTCAAATGAGGCCATGACCTTTAGATTTCCTAATATAATTTGGCAGTCACTTAAGCCCGTATACTGCCTTGATCTTCAATAATAAAAATTGTTTTTAGGATGCTGTTCATTGCAGAGCTTGTCAAGTATTGGACAGAACACTTACAACTTCCTAACAATATTCCCCAAAAAACCACACCTAAAAAATACCTTTTAATTTGTTATTTAAGGCATTCCAACCATTCACAATCCGATCAAAGAATGGTCTTCCACCTTGAACTTCAGGTTCTTCAATCGCCTCTTGCATGTCACTTTGACTAAACAAAAGTAACCCTGCTGCTGTAGCATACATTGAACGACGTAAAGATGGTAAATTCTGATCATCGGTCACCACTTGTAACGGTGGATTGCCTAAGTGTGCAGAGATACCCAACATACGACGAGCCAATGTCACCATGCCTTCAATCTGGCAAACATCACCTGTCAGTACTACACCATGATACAAACTTTGTAGTGCACTACGTTGTTCTAATTCGTATCGTACTTTACCTAAGATATCTTCATAACGTGCGATAATAATTTCAGTCAACTCAATACGACTAATGGTTTGTGGGCCATCAATTGCCTCAAACTGAATCATATGATCCGGTTTCACTTGGTGAATGTCGACACAACCATGCAGTAACTTAATCCGTTCAGCTTCTTCGGTTGTGGTTTGCAATACAGTGGCAATATCACGGGTGACATTTTCACCACCACACTGAATGGTATGAGCTAATGCCAAATGCCCTTCAATATAGACTGCAATATTGGTCGTTCCAGCACCGATATCGAGTAAACAAACGCCATATTCTTTTTCATCTTTCAGCAAACTGCCTTCTGCAGTTGCCAAACAAGACACCACCATTTTTTCAACCGAAATGTTGGCGCCTTTCATTGCACGATCCAAGTTCTGCATAGTGCTGATTGGCATCATCATCAATTGATAATGGGCTGTCATACTATTGGCAGATAAATTGATTGGGTTCTGTACCCACTCACTTGAATCATCCAGCTCAAAACCTAAAGGCACTGCACTTGCTAAGTAATGATCGGCTGTCATATGACTGGCTTTAGCAAGCTCTAATGCACGCACCACTTCAGTTGTCGTAATGGTATGTTCTGAATTTGAAATCGGCGTACGACCAATCGCATAATGGCTTTGTAATTCGGTGCTTGGAATTGAAACCCAAGCTGAATGAATACGACACTCAGCCATATCTTCAGCTTCTTGAACGGCTTGTTTAATTGCATTTGTGACTTTATCAAGGCTCACAATTTTGCCTTTATTCATTCCTTTATTGCGTGCGCTTGCCATGCCAATAACCTGAATATTATCAGGGGCATGTACTTTACCAATCAGTACTGAAACTTTATGTGTCCCAATGTCAATTGCAACAACTGAGGGAACAGCTTCATTCATCACTTTGCTACCATTATCTTCATTGTTTATGTTTGGCTATATGCCTCTTTTTCAAGCCACGTATTATGGCTTTGCAACCATCCCACCTGCAACGCTTATGTCATTACTGGTTACAACAAATTGACCATTCACAATTTTTGGTGAAATAGAATTTCTCCATTGAATTGCCAAACCATTTCGGTAGCGCAAATCAATGGCGGAAATATTCGACCAAGTAGGTTTCAAATCAGTTTGTGCCAAGTGACTTAAACGTTGTAGCTTACTCATGGTTTGATCTTGATCTACGATAACCCGTAGTCCCGAATCAAACTGCATAAACCAAGTCATACGTTCAGTGAGATAAAGCTCTTTTAAACGTAAGTTGACTGGGTGAAATAATTGATTAATTTCATTATAGCGACGCATCATCACTTTGGATTGGCTGAGCGGCCCATGAAGCAATGGCAAGTTTGAATAATTCTTCGCCACCGCTTCTGTATAGACATCTCCAGCATCACTCAGTAATCGCCCGGTTCCCCAACGTGCGATTGCATGACGCGGCATAATCCGCACACGAATACCATTTGGCCATGCCCGTGAAACCACAACACGATCCACCCATGATACTTCTAGTGCTTTATCTCGAATCTGTTCTAAATCCGAGGTGAAATAATTATTTTTAACAACAGGCGCCAAATGTTGTGTAATCGCTTGTGACTCTACCGGTGAGGTGGTACCTACCACTTGAAGTGTGGCCACCCGAGCATCGGTAATCACTTTATACAGACCATAGATTCCTGCAAATAGCACAGCAATAGCAATGACCATAAGCAACCAGCTTCCCACGTTGAGAAGCTTTTCCTGACGTGTTGGCGGCTTATCGTGTATTGATGTAATTGCCGCACGTTTGCGACGCATCGAAGCAGGAAGTTGAGCCATAAACTTAGTGTGCTTGTTCCGTGAGCGTTTGCGCTAAAATCGCAACACACAATTCATCAAAGCTATAACCTACAGCTTTTGCGGCTTTAGGTACAAGCGAGTGACTGGTCATGCCAGGCACTGTATTCACTTCTAACAACCAGAAATGACCTTGTTCATCTAACATCGCATCAATCCGTCCCCAACCACTGGCACCGACTGCTTGGAAAGCACGTAAACACAATTCTTGTAAGTTCTTTTCTTCTGACTCGCTTAAACCACATGGAATACCATATTCCACGTCATTACGGTTATATTTTGCTTCATAGTCATAGAATGCAACATCAGCAGGTGGTTGCAAACGAATCACGGGTAATGGCAAACCATTGAGGAAAGAAATGGTATATTCACGCCCCGTGATCCATTTTTCAGCCATCACCACAGCATCATGTACTGTGGCCTTTTCAATTGCAGCAGCAAGGTCTTCAGCTTTTTCAACCTTGCTCATACCAACACTAGAACCTTCATGTACAGGCTTAATGATTAATGGTAAGCCAAGGCTTTCAATCACTTCAGTTAAATCAGAATCTTTGGAAATAATACGATACGGTGCAGTCGGTAAATCTGAACCTTGCCAGATTTGTTTGGTTTTAACTTTGTCCATCCCAATCGCTGAACCCTGAACCCCTGTACCTGTATACGGTACATTCATCCATTCTAACGCGCCTTGGATTTGACCATCTTCACCACCACGACCATGCAATACAATAAATGCGCGATCATAGCCCACAAGTTCCGTCACGCTACGTTCTTGAGGATCGAAGCCTTCCGCATTCACACCCGAACGTAATAATGCTTCTAAAACAGCTTTACCACTATCTAATGACACCTCACGCTCAGCAGATTTCCCACCAAGCAACACCGCTACTTTGCCGAATTTAGAAGCATTTGACACGTTTAAATCCTTAAACTTATAAGTTAGTCAATTTAATTTCGAGGCTTTATTCAAATCCAAATTTAAACAAAGCCAAATCAATTATTTTAAATACAGTTGGTTTTGAGCCAATTCTACAGAAATTGCTCCCACGTTACCCGCACCTTGTGTTAATAACAAGTCATTCGCTTGTAACACTTTTTGTATCGCGTTCTGCAAATTGCCTTCCACTGGGTCAATCAAGATCGGCTCAACTTCACCACGCAGGCGAATACTCCGAGCTAATGAACGACTATCTGCACCAACAATCGGTTTCTCACCTGCAGGATATACTTCTAACAACAACAATTGATCGACTTGTGACAACACATCTACAAAATCATCAAAACAGTCACGAGTACGACTATAACGGTGTGGCTGGAACATCATCACCAAACGACGATCTGGATGGCTGGCACGTGCAGCTTTAATGGTTGCTTCAACTTCTTTCGGATGATGCCCATAATCATCTACAAGTTTTACTGTACCTTCATCCAATTCAAACTCACCTTGAACTTGGAAACGACGACCTACACCACTAAAGCTTTCTAAGGCACGTGCAATCGCAGCATCAGATACACCTTCATCCGTTGCAATACCAATCGCAGCCAGTGCGTTTAGAATATTATGCAAACCAGGAAGATTAATGGTTAAACGTAATGGCTCACGACCTTTACGTAATACGGTAAAGCTTGACTGCATACCGACTTGTTCAACATCAATTGCTCGAATGTCATTGTCTTCATTAAAACCATAGGTCAATACTGGACGACCAATACGTGGCATGATTTCACGAATATTGGCATCATCACCACACACTACAGCCAAGCCATAGAACGGCATTTTCTGTAAGAATTTGATAAAGGTGTCTTTAAGTACATCAAAACTACCGCCATAGGTATCCATATGATCTGCATCAATATTGGTAACAATGGCCGCCATAGGTTCTAGATGTAAAAATGATGCATCTGATTCGTCTGCTTCTGCGACAATGAAACGACTAGCACCCAACGCAGCATTAACACCGGTACGGTTTAACAGACCACCGATCACATAAGTTGGATCCATGTTTTCTTCTGCCAACATGCAGGTCACTAAACTGGTTGTGGTGGTTTTACCATGGGTTCCTGCAACCGCGATACCATGACGATAACGCATCAATTCACCCAACATTTCTGCACGGCGCACTACGGGTATACGATTTTCAATTGCTGCTTTTACTTCTAAATTTTCAGGATCAATTGCAGTAGAAACAACCAGTACATTTGCACCTTTGATATTGTCTGCCGTATGTCCAATAAAAACTTTAATACCGTTTTCTTCAAGTTGAACTGTTGTTTTTGATGCCTTAATGTCAGAACCAGAAACCTTATAGCCTTGGTTTTTCAATACTTCTGCAATACCACACATCCCAGCACCACCGATACCCACAAAATGGATATGTTTAATACGGCGCATCTCTGGAATTTTAATTAGGTTTTTTGCTTTATCAGCAGGGCTTGTTGGAGACATAATCAACTCTAACTTACAAATCTTGAATTAAACCAACCACACGTTGTGTTGCATCTGGTTGAGCTTGTTGACGAGCTTTTACCGCCATTTCCATCAATAATTGGCGGTTCATCAACGGTGTTAGTAAATCCTTTAACGAATCTGGAGTCATGCTCTGTTGCGGACAGATTTTCGCCGCACCTGTTTTCTCCAAAAATCGTGCATTGGCAGTTTGGTGATCATCCACCGCACTTGGTAATGGCACAAATACAGCCGCCACACCAGCAGTCGCCACTTCAGTGACTGTTAGTGCACCTGCACGACAAATAATTAAATCTGCGTTGCTATAGGCCAGTGCCATATCTTCAATAAATTGCTGAACCTCAACCTGTATATTTGCAGGCGCATCCGCATATAAAGCCTGTGTGGTCTCTTGCTTATTTTGCCCACACTGATGAAATACTTTTAATGGAACATCAAATTGTTTTAAGGCTTGAGGTACACATTCATTCAGGGCTTGTGCACCCAAAGAACCACCAACAATTAAAATATGTAAGGGTTCAGCCGCATTTTCGCGTTCTTTATAACGAAAAGAAGGATTATAAATTGCGGTAATTTCTGACCGTACAGGATTACCTGTCGTCACAATTTTTTCACTTTTCGGAAAAGTATCTGGAAATGCTTCGCAGACTTTTTTAGCAATTCTTGAAAGCTGGGTATTGGTAAAGCCTGCCACTGCATTTTGTTCGTGAATAATCACAGGAATACCCAACAGACGTGCAGCCAAACCACCCGGACCCGCAACATAACCGCCAAAACCAGCCACTGCATCGACATTGAGCTGTTTCATATAGCGCATTGCGCTCAAGGTTGCTTTTAAAATTTTAAACGGTGCAACCAATTTACGTACAATACCGTTGCCACGTACACCTTGAATGTCAATGTGATAGATTGGAATATCATGTTGTTTTAAAAGTCTATTTTCCATACCTGTCGGAGTCGCCAACCAAGACACTTGGCTGCCTTGTTGTTGCAATTCTTTTGCAACTGCCAGTGCAGGGAATACATGTCCACCTGTACCTGCCGCCATCATCATGATGTGTTTCGGTGTGCTTTGCTGGGGTTCGGTCACGGTCTAATTCTTCAATGCAAAAATAAATATTTAACGAATATCTTAAACAATCAATTGTAATCACAATCCGCTATGGGGAAAAGTTTATTTACTTTTTTTCACCAAGCCTTTCATTGTTTTTTTCTACTGATTTGAAAGTTTAAACTACTTTTATCATTAATCCGTTAAAAAAAGTGGAATTAAACGTTATTTTTTTATATTTCTCGATGATTTATCATTTTTATAGTCAATCGACAGCAAAAAAATAGAGCCGCGAACGACTCTAATTTTTTAGTTGAGATTTAGAATGCAGTATCCCAGCTTAAATTAAACTGACTAGCCGGCTTCTAGTACATTAAACAAATCATCTGCAATTGAAGTACCAAATTGATCATCAATTTCACGAATACAGGTTGGACTGGTGACATTGATTTCAGTGACATAATTTCCAATCACATCTAATCCGACAAAAACCAAGCCTTTGGCTTTTAAGAATGGCCCAACTTTGGCGGCGATGGCTTTGTCATTTTCAGTCAATGGACGAGCTTCACCCAAACCACCTGCTGCCAAATTCCCACGCACCTCACCATTTTGAGGAATACGAGCCAAGCAATAAGGTACAGGCTCACCATTAATCATCAAAATACGTTTATCACCATCCACAATTTCAGGGATATAACGTTGTGCCATAATCGGTTGTGTGCCATTTTCAGTTAAAATTTCGATGGTTGAACCAATATTGACCCCATCTTGATATAAGCGGAAGATCCCCATTCCACCCATACCATCCAGTGGCTTAACAATAACGTCACCATGTTCTTTTAAGAATTCACGAATCAAGCTTTGTTGTGAGGTCACTAAAGTGGGTACTTGTAGATCTGGAAATTGGGTCGCAAACAATTTTTCATTACAGTCACGCAAACTTTGTGGTTTGTTAATAATCCACGCCCCTTCACGCTCTGCCTGTTCCAAAATATAAGTGGTATAAACAAAATTCATGTCAAAAGGCGGATCTTTACGCATCAACACCACATCATACGTTGCAAGCGACTCTTTGGCTTTTTCACCTAACTCATAGTAGTGATCGTAATCTTCAAAAACCTGAAGCGGTGAAATCAAACCAAAGGCTTTGCCTTGGTCAATATATAAATCTTGTTGTAATGCATAGCCTAACTCATGCCCTCGACGTGCAGCCGCCCATAACATTGCCATTGTTGAGTCTTTTTTCAGGTTTACACTTTCGATGGGATCCATCACAACAAGTACGCGCATATTGATGCTCTTATAAAATTTTGGATTGAATGCAGTATAGCGGAGAATCTGGTGTACTTTTTCGAAATTTCGCTAAACTCTTAGCAATTATTGTGAATATGATGATCGAAATGCAACAAGCCATTGTGGGATTTCATTTGGATGAGGAGCAACATTATGTTGCTGAACTTGCGTGTGGGCATCAACAACATGTACGTCATCTTCCGCCTTGGCAGAATCGTCCGTGGGTGTTGACAGAACAAGGACGGCAGGAAAAAATAGGCATGCTGTTAGAGTGTAAGGCTTGTGAAATAACCTAGAAATAAGCCTTCAAATAAAATAATATTCGGAGTAGGATTGACTCTAAATCAATATTTTCGACGAATAAAACAATAGTGGGATATATAACATGTTGAAAAAAAATATTTATATTGCGTGTTCTATTTTATTTATTACATCAAATACATTTGCGCAAAAAAATGATTTATTACAAGGTTATTGGGCGATGTTGCCTTTGAACAATGGAATTGCCAATGTCGCTTATTTAGATGGCAAAGACACCGCTACCTTATATCCTTTTGAGTGTGACTTTAAAAATAAAACCGTCAGCTCGCCAGAACCACCTGAGGTTTCAAAATACAAAATTAAAAATAACAGCCTCTATTTGCTTTACCCAGATGAAGCAGCAAACCAAACGCTCGTCATCAAAGCATTAAAAAAAGATCAGTTGGTATTAGAACAGACCTTTCTTGAAAATTATGCCTTAACCTATACCTATCAAAAAGTAGAAGGTATAAAAAATTTATGCCCTACCGCATAGATCTAACATCAGCCCAGTAAGTACAAGCACATCAATGGCAAAACAGATAATTAATGCGTGATCACTATGCTAGATCAAAACGACTCATCAGAGATTAAAAATTACTATAACAAACTTGCGCACGACTACGATAACAACCGTTTTAACAACAGTTATGGGCAATATTTAGATCAACAAGAGCGTGCTTTTCTCAAGCGTATTCTCAGTAAAACAGCACCTACACATTGTATGGATATCGGTTGTGGTACAGGTCGTTTACTCGATTATGCCGATTATGGTGTAGATTTCAGCCCTGAAATGCTGAAAGTTGCTAGAGAAAAATATCCACATAAAATTTTTCTTGAAGGCTCTCTGACTGAAATTCCAATCGAAAATCATCAGCTTGAGGTGATTTATAGCTTTCATGTGATCATGCATCAAGACCATGCAACCACACAACAATTTCTAAATCAGGCACAGCAAAAATTAAAACCCAATGGCAAGCTTATTTTTGATTTCCCCTCCGCCAAACGTCGACAAGCTGTAAAGCATCAACAACAAAGCTGGCATGCTGCTCATCAAATGACATTGGCAGAGATTGAAAAGCTGCTTGGCACTCAATGGAAGCTGGTTGAAAGTCAGGGCTTTTTATTTTTCCCTATCCATCGTATTCCAACGATTTTACGCCCACTGTTTAGAAGCTTAGACAACTTGATGTGCCGTTCATTTTTAAAAGAATATGCATCATACTTGGTTGTCGTTTTAGAAAAACAACCGTCAGTAAACAATTAGAATAAGCAGGTGGAATATGCGGCAATATTTACCCAAATCATGGAAACTGCTTTATCAGTTATTACGCAGGTATTGTCGTGAACACCTTTTCTCGAAGCTAAAGTTTGCCTTAAAACATCAAGCACTGTGGCAAGCAGACCAGCAAATTTCAACCCAACAAAGCATCAAGATAAATCATTATTTTGAAAATAAAACCCATAACATTGATCTTGCGATTGAAGCCTTAAACGGTTTGGTCATTGAGCCAAATCAAATCTTTTCATTTTGGTATTTGGTAACAGCCCCGACGTTAAACAATGGCTATAAAACAGGACGTAATCTGGTCAATGGAAAAATTTCAGAAGATCTGGGTGGTGGGATCTGTCAAATTTCTTGTTTGCTCTATATCAATGCGTTAAAAGCGGGTTTAACCATCATAGAACGACATTCACATTCGATTGATATTTACCAAGAATATGAACGCATTACCCCCTTAGGCAGTGATGCAACTGTGGTGTATGGCTATAAGGACTTACAGTTTCAAAATTGTTTAGATCAGGCACTACAGATTCAAATTTTCAGACAACATGACCAACTGGTCGCCACCTTGGTCGCTCAACAGCATTTAAAGGAATATACTCTCAAATTTATTGTTGAAGATTCTAAAACCCATCGAATTGTCCGCACCTTGCAAGATCAAAAACAGATTGAGCAAAGTATCTACTTGCTCAATTCACCTGCTGATTAAGCTTATTTTTCTTGAAATTGTTGTTGGCTATTTTCTATCAGGTATTGATGTGCAGTCCGTGGATCACGCGGTAAGGCCAGTTTGACACGACAGCCCAACTCGATATCATCTTTTTCAAACACAATGATTTCAACATCCAGCTCTATTGGACGACCAATTTCAAAATCGGTTTGATCTAAACTTTCTCCCAATAAGTCTGCATATTTCTTTTCTAAGTGGCCAATAGTTAAATCTTGAATCATGACTTTAATTGAGTATTTTTGTCTCGAACATTCAGGTTCACGTTGAATACGTGATTTCTTGATATAACTGTTCTCAGATGCTCTTAACATCAATTCATTGATTAATTTTTTCTGGGCGTGCACGTTGATATTTAAAACCAGCTCAAACTGTTCTAAACCATGCCATTGAAATGGATATTGCCGAAAAAACATATCCCGCTCAAATTGGTAACGTTGCCAACGTCGTTGGTCGATATGTTTGACCAACATAATGCCAAGTACAGCAACCACGACGATTATCAATAGAATGAACATTAAAAATGGCACCTAATCCTTTATAGTCCATAAAAATAAGGAGCTTATGCTCCTTATCTTATCCTTTTTTTTAACTTATATACCATATTTCACACGGTAAGCTTCCATTTTTGCTAAAGCATCTTGCTCACCTTTGGCATCAAGATAATCCATTAAGTCTTTCATGCTAATTAAAGCATGCACTGGAATCTCAAGTTCTTGTTGAACTTCTTGGATGGCAGACAATTGACCTTGCCCTTTTTCTTGACGATCTAGCGCAACCAATACGCCTGCAATTGTCGCACCTGCATTTTTAAGAATTGTGACAACTTCACGAATTGCGGTACCCGCTGTAATCACATCATCAATAATCCAGACTTTTTTGCCTTCTACTGAAGCACCGACCAATACACCGCCTTCACCATGGTCTTTGGCTTCTTTACGGTTAAAGCCCCAAGGCACACTGACACCATGTACTTGTGACAAAGCCACAGCTGTTGCGGCAACAAAAGGAATTCCTTTGTATGCTGGTCCAAAGATCACTTCAACGTTGTTACATTGTGTTAATTTATCTGCATAACCTTGAGCTAAAAGCGATAATGCTTCACCATCGTTGAGTAAACCTGCATTAAAAAAATAAGGGCTCACACGGCCTGATTTTAAAGTAAACTCACCAAATTTAAGCACACCACGTGATAATGCGAGTTCGATAAAAGCTTGCGGGTTAAACTGAGCTGGCGTTGACATGAGGTGCTCCAAAATTCATACATTGAGGTTATGACTGCGCATGATACCAAAGAGTAGCTATCCAAGTGATCAAAAAATTTTAAGAGTTGTCTCAATTAACGTAAATGGCTTACGTTCATCCGTCACTAAAGGCCTACTTGAATGGATGGAAAAGTCAGATGCAGACGTGATCTGTATCCAAGAAAGCCGTATTACGCATGAACAGTGGACCGATAAATTTAAACCCGAAGGTTGGTTTACCCATCTGTTCCCTGCGGAAAAATCAGGCTATGCAGGTACAGCGATTTACAGTCGCTTGCCGTTTAAATCGATCCAGAATGGTTTGGGTTTTGAACTTGCCGATAGCCAAGGTCGTTTTATTAGCGCGGAATTTGATGTCGGTTTAGCCAAACCTGTGCACATCTGCTCGCTGTATTTACCTTCAGGCTCATCAGGTGATGAAGCACAAGCCCGTAAAGATCACTTCTTAGAAGAATATCGAAAAATTTTAAAACAATGGCGTGATGAAGATAAATCAATCATTGTATGTGGCGATTACAACATCGTGCATAAACGAATCGATATTAAAAACTGGTCAGGTAACCAAAAATCGTCAGGTTGCTTACCGCATGAACGTGCTTGGTTAGATCATATTTATGATGAACTGGGCTATGTCGATACATTTCGTGAAGTCCGTAAAGAAGCAGAACTGTATTCTTGGTGGTCCAATCGTGGACAAGCGCGTGCGAAAAATGTCGGTTGGCGAATTGATTATCAAGCATGCTCACCTGACTGGAAAGATCGCACAGTCAATGCTTGGGTCTATAAAGATGAATGGTATAGCGACCATGCCCCTGTGATTATTGATTATCAAATTTAAACAGTCCTATACTCAATTTTTAAATAAAAATTGAGTATTTTTGTGAACAAGTGTTCACTGATTACAGGGTAATAACTTACAAATTTTGTCGTGTTATCTTATATTTTCTTCATATCAACAAGCGCATTATACACGCACGGCACAGGGACATTGTCAGGATGACAGCAAAAGGATAGGACGCCGTAGGAAGAAAAGGAAATAAGTATTTTGAATATTTATTTTTCAAGGATGTGACATTGGACGTTGTAATGAGACCCGCATAATCAGGATGATTAGATGCGGGTTTTCTCTTTTTTTAATTTCAATTTTCTTTAGTTTCAATTTTTTTATTTTTTAGATTCAAATCATTTAATCAGCCAGTCTACTGCTCGCTTCAATAAAATATTAAGCGCAAATTGTTAAATTCTGATGACAGCAATCACGCCTTTTAAAATATTTTATCTATTCTTATACTGTACATATTGGCAATTTTGCTACTCTTTCTGTCAAATCAAACAATTGAATATTAGGTTAAGACATGTTGAAAATTTATGGAATCAAAAATTGTAACTCCATGAAAAAAGCTTTTGATTTACTGACTGAACTTGGCTTGAGTTATGAATTTCATGATTATAAAAAACAAGGCATAGATGCAGAGACGGTTAAACAATGGCTCGATCATATTGGGCAAGATCTTGTACTCAATAAAAAAGGTACAACGTGGAAAAAGCTCAGTGAACAAGAACAACAACTAGCTTTGTCGAGTGAACAAGCACTGATTCAAGCCCTTACCACACACACCAGTTTAATCAAGCGCCCTGTGATTGATCAAAATGGCCAGTATGTAATTGGTTTTGATGAAGATAAAATTAAAGCTTTAAAACTTACAGCATAAAAATCATCGAGCAACAAAAAGCCTGATCAATAGATCAGGCTTTTTGTTGTGGTGAATCAATCTGCTTAGTTTGCACGCACCCAAGTTTGGTTGCGACCTAAAGCAGAAATACCCATATAACCACGTAACTTTAACTGGTTACCAGCAAGTTCACCTTTAAGCTTATAGGTCTTGCCATTTTTAGGATCTAGAATCGTACCATTGTCATAGTTTTTACCACCAACATTTTTTAGGCCATTGACAATCGTCACACCTTTCAATGATTTATTGTGGTAAGCACCTTCACATTTGGTACAAGAGTTTTCTTCACCTGGCGTTAAAATACTTTGAATCGTTGCCGTCAATGTTCCATTTTTTTGTTCAGTGAATTTCACAATTGCTTTGGGCTGTTTCGTTGTGTCATCAATTGTTTTCCAAACTGTTCCATTGAGTGGATCCGCAGCATTTGCAAGAACTGTTGCTGATAATAAGCCTAATGCAAGTACAATTTTTTTCATTGTTTTGTTTTCCCTAGTCTAATTGACACTTTATAGTATCAAAAATTTACGTCGAATTAGCAATTCTTGAATGTGACTATATAGTGTACCCTTGTAACAAATGTTGATAAATCAACAAAAATAAAGTCAAAAGTTTAACAATATGGAAGGAACATGAAGATTAACTCAGCTCTGAAACAATATCTTACAGAATCTATTCTTAAATCTAGCTTCAAATTTCCAAGTCGTTTCAATCTTCCTCCTGCAACTGCACGTTTTGGAATAGAACAACTTGCGCGTGTTTTCCCACAACGTAAAGATGTACAGATTCGCTCTTTACGCATTGCGGGGATTCGGGCAGAAGAAATTAAACCGCAAGCGCATGCGACTCAAATGATTTTTCATATTCATGGTGGAGCGTTTTTTGTCGGTTCAATCAAAACCCATCGCGCGTTTTTATCTGAAGTTGCTGCACGTACGCAAATGCAAGTTTTACATGTAGATTATCCGCTCGCACCTGAAAGCAAATTTCCTGAAGCAGGTGATGCGATTTATGATATTTATCAGCAACTTTTAGATCAAGGTGTGCAAGCGAAAGACATTATTGTTTCTGGTGATTCCTGTGGTGCAAATCTGGCTTTGGCACTCGCTCTACGCATCAAACAAGAAAATAAACAACAACTCCCAAGTGCCTTAATTCTGATGTCACCTTTCTTAGACCTGACTTTAACAGGTGAATCTCTACGCTATAATCAGAAGCATGATGCTTTACTGTCAATCGAAGCGCTTGAATCTGGTATTGATTTTTACGTACCGAAAAACATGGATCGTTCTTTACCGCCACTTTCGCCTATATTCGGAGATTTTGCAGGGCTGCCACCGACTTTAGTTCAAATTGGCTCTAAAGAGATTCTGTTGTCAGATGCGCAACGTTTCGAAGAAAAAGCCAAAGCTGCAGGCGTGCAAGTCAATTACAAGCTGTATACGGGAATGTGGCATAATTTCCAAATGTTTAGCCCGTGGTTTGATGAAGCAAAACAATCTTTAGCAGATATTGCTGAATTCGCTCATAAAATTGATAAAGATTAATCCCAATATTGACCAAATGGTGAACAACAAGCGCTTTAAAAGCCAAACTGTTGTTCACCTTTAAAAATAAAATCATCCATTTAAACAAAATGAGCATTCACTAGAATAATAATTATACAATTCATTGAAACTATATTGCTTGTCAGATTTATTTTTAGGGGATTTTCCTAGTCCGAATAGACTCTTAACCTATACTACAAAGTTAATCACACTTTTTAAAATTATGTATATATCCTTCAAGTATTTACTTCAACTTTAGTTTGAGTTTAAGCCAATAAGTTGCTACATTCTAAGTATCAACAATAAAAATCCAAGTGTGGATGGATTAGATTATGCGTAATAAAATTTATTCAGAAAAACGACGTAAAATTCATTCCTTATTCAATCAAGTATTGAAACATTCTTTTATTGCCAAATTAATCCATAAAAACCAACTCAGTAATGATCTGGAAATCGACCCACATACAGGTATTTATAATCAGTTTGCAATTAATACCTATTTAAAAGAGTTACATCCTCAGACTGAATCAAATTTTGGTATCGTTTTACTCAGTGTGGATAACTGGTGTGAAATCAAGAATAAATACACTCTAAAAATCGCACATAAGGCTTTAGCCGCAATCGCCCAAGAGTTATTACAAAATATCCGTGAAACAGATCTTGTTGGTCGTTATAGCGAATCTGAATTTATTTTAATTCTCAGTGATGTTACTCAAGATCAAGCTCATCATATCGCAGATCGTCTATCACTTTTAATGAATCATTATGATTTAAAGATCAATAACAAAGTCATTCCACTTCAAACAAGTTGTGGTGCATCTGTTTCTAAACATGACAGCATGAGTAATGCGGTATTACAGCAAGCAGACCAAGCGTTATATATTGCGAAAACCAATCGCAAAGCTTGTTATACGGGTACAGGTGTTTTATCTTAAAACAGCTATATATTTAAAAATTAATTACACCACTATTTATTTTATATTAATAATAAAATATTCTTTTATTAACAAATAAATGATAACAATTCTTTGTTTTAATAAATTTTAATCACTATAATTTAAAAAATTATTAATCAGTACTTAATGAATAGCAAACTGAAAAAACCTGGAATAATTATGAATGAAGGTATCGAATATAGGACTTAATCATTACTGGCAAAAGCTGAAACAACAATTAGATTCAAATATCATTATGAATTGGAGCAGTTTACATAAATGTATCTTGATTCTGTTCCTGACTATTGCCCTTCATTTATCATGGATTGCGTGGAAAGTTTTTATTTTATTCAATCCAGAAACTTGGCAATGGGTCAATATCTCCTTGATTCGTTCACAACTTATGGTCAATGCTGGCTCCACCCTACTGCTTTTTTTCCTGATCGCATTTTGTTATTTCTTTCAGAATAAAAAATGGGCAAATACCATCCTCCCCCATATCGTCATCAGTATTTTTATTATCTTAATGCTTGCTGATGGCTTTCTTGTCGGTATCTATAGTCCAGCCACTGTTTTTGCATTCGTGTGTATTTCTGGTGTGGGTTTAATCTTATTCAATAGAAAAATTATTTATCTGCAAATTAGTACCGCCCTGCTGTTCTATATTGCAATGATGTTCTGTACCTATTGGCGCATCATTCCGTACGCTCCAATTTTTAATGAACATCTGTTGGAAAACAATCGGCATGACAATACCTTCTGGGTAGGAACGATGTTGTATTTTATTGTCCCTATTTTAATTGTATGTTTGATTTTATGTGAAATTTTGCTGTCTCAGTGGCGCTATAGAGAATCATTAATTAAAAAACTCAGTGAAACGGATCCACTGACCAATTTATATAATCGTCGTTTTTTTAATGAAAAGCTTGATGATATCCAAAATAAGCAAACCCACTACGCCATTATCTTGATTGATATTGATCATTTCAAAGAAATCAATGATTTATATGGGCATCATTTTGGTGATGAAGCATTGTGTCAAGTTGCCAAATTATTATCATCTCACATTCGTCAGTCAGATATTGTGGCTCGTTACGGCGGTGAAGAATTTATTATTGCCTTGCCTGAAACTTCTTTAAACATTGCTCAAGCACTTGCTGAACGCTGCCGATTGGCGATTCAAAACCAAGTGCTTGAATCACTTGATCATCATTATGTTCAGCTGACCGCCAGTTTTGGTATTGCCACCTCGAATGACGATGACAATATCAGTAAAATTATTCATCTCGCAGACAAAGCGCTATATCGGGCCAAACAATCCGGGCGCAATCAAGTCCAGCTCTATCATACTCAAATCAATGAAATAGCTTAAGCGGTATTCACTAGATTAAACTTGGCTACGATATTGCTCTTCACACGCTACAAATCGAAATTCTGCATGGGCTTCTGCTATCCATTGTTGTACAGCAGGGACCGCTAATATCTTGTCGATATAACGCTGACTGCTCGCTGATACGGCAATGCCATAACTGATGAAACGCATCACAACTGGCGCATAAAAAGCATCGACAATCGTAAATTCATCAGCACATAAAAAACTGTCAGGATGTGGTCGCTCCGACCATAATTGTTCAATCCGTTTTACATCGTGCTGTAGTTTTAAATTTTCCTGCCAAAGCTGTGCCCCAATATGCTTTAAATCAGCATCTAAATTCATATCACAACAACTACGCAAAGCCATAAAACTACTGTGCATTTCAGCGGACATCGATCTTGCGCGTGCACGTTGTTTTACATCTTGAGGCCACAAGTGTTTTTCAGGAAACTTTTCTGCCAGATATTCACAAATCGCCAAAGAATCCCAAATTAAAAAGCCATCGTCCACTAAGGCTGGGACTTTGCCAGTTGGGTTTATTTTTAAAATACTTTGTTTAAATTGGCTATCGACATCAAAGTGATCGAAAGCAATAAGATGCTCTGTAAATGGAATGTTGAAATGCTGAATTACTAACCAAGGTCGCATCGACCATGTCGAATAATTTTTATCACCAATAAACAGTTCGAACATTCTAATACTCCTGTATTTATTGCTTATTTTGAACTCAGCATACACAAGATAAGACTGTTCTAAAAGCATTTCAAAAAATGCTCGCTTTTAAAACAAATCAAGGAGTAGATCAACTACTCCTTGATGATGTATCAGACTGAATTGATTAGAATAAGAATGCCACACCTAAACCAGCTTTATAACTACGGTCTCGCCCTTCCAAATCTACACCAACACTTCCATCAAGTTGGGTACGTTCATTGACTGCATAGATCAAACCAGAGCCTAGACCATACTTATAGTCTTGGCTTTCTGTTTTTGAATAAACAAACTCAGAGAACCCTGAAAGATTACCTGCAATTTTATAACCAACAGTAGGTACAGCGGTCACTGACCAATGCCCATCTTGCACAGCATAGTTCATGGTGATTCCAGTATTGACCAAATCGTTATACTGATAAGCTAATGATGTGCCGATGCTATAAATATCATCTTCTTCACTAAAACCATCATTGCCCGTTGCAATCAAGGCTTGAGCCAAAATCGCCATAGATAATTTATCATCTTTTAAGTCGATGGCTTTTTTAATCCCAATAGAAACATCACCTAAGCCAGAGTCATCCTCTTTCATGCCTTTGTATTTGGTTTGTGTCCAAGCTGGACCCTGCCAGCCTAACTGTAATTCCATACTTGAGGTTAAACCAGTACGGAGCAGCATATCGCCATTGAGGGTTACAGTTTTTGCTTTTGCGCCATCTACTTTAGTTTCTGTATAGGTCGCACTTGGAAGACCTTGCTCCCAAGCCAATTGACCCACTGGCGTGATTCCTGTTCCAAAACCTGTTCCAGGACGATCAAAAGAAAATTCTGCTGCCATTGCGCTTATACTTAGACTCGAAGCAAGGGCTAATGTGATTCTATTTAAAATTGCCATATCAAGACTCAAAATTTACGATAATTCTTTGGACATTTTCGCACCGCGACTACGTAGTAACTCTAAAGATTCTTTCTCTTCAGGTAAAGCCTGAGACCAATCTATTTGATCAAATTCACAATCAAAGAACAAATCACTGATCGAAGATAAAATGGTTTTACCTTCTTCATCTTTGGTATTCGGATCAACCTTATGATCTAAAAGCTTGTCAATTGCAGGTACACAGGCTGCGCTTGCAGCATCCCACAATGGACCATAGCATTCTTCAGCATCCCACAAATAAAAATTTGCTTTGGCATTTATTAGAGCATCCAAGATATCTAAATGTGGTTGTAAATCTTGCGCTTTTTGTTCTGCTGTTAAAGGATCACCTGCTTCATAAGCATCACAAATTTTTTCCCACCATTTAAACAATCCATCTGACCAAATTGAAACAGCTGGCCCTTTTTCAGGCTCCATAAAGTTAGGATCAAATCCATCTGCAAGCAAACGTTTGACTTGAGCAAGGTCTAAATCTTCTAAAGCCTGTATAAAGACTTGTTGTTGTGCTGATAACATGTTGATCTGACTATTCTATTCCTATACAGCATTATGACGAATATTTTTAAAATAGCTTTGAAAAATTTTAATCGTGTCGCTTTTATTTTATAAATGGCATTTATTGTTCATTTATGACAAAGAAGACAATCCATAACTCTTTTAGAACAATAAAATTGAAGACCATAAAAAAGCCCCGAAGGGCTTTTTATCAGATCATGCTTCATCTGCATCAGCAAGTTCTAGTTTTCCACCACGTGGATTTTCAATTTTCTCTAATACGTGCTCTAGGCTACGCTTTACGCGATCTATCGCACCGTGTAATGAAAGATCAATGTTTTTCGCTCGATGTTTTACCACGACTGGCTTCAAACCCGCTGCTTTGACCTCAATCATACACTGGATATCATCCGCCCCACCTTTGTCACCGTTCTCATCACTGATATGAACTGAAAACTGGGTAATACGTTCGCTATGACGTTGGAATTCTTGATTTAGCTCATCGCGTACGTAAGTAATTAAACGATCACTATTTCTAATATTTTTATCTGTACGGATTTCTATATTCATAAAAAACATCCTCTTTCTAATCAAAAAACGAGTGCAAAACTTATATTTACGGCACACTTTGCGCCTGCTGTATAAGACAGCTTTTCACCTACAATAAATTGGAACCGTAACTCCTCTATTGCAAAGATGAACACTTTTAACGATCTGCAGATAGGTGTTCTTATACATTCAATATCAGGCCATATTGGAAAATATGCAAGTAGATTTTTAACTTTTTTATGAAAAGAATATGAAAAATGACATCTTGTTACGTTACTTTATAATTAAATGATTTAATTGATTTTTTAATGGCTAATTCCAACTAAAAACATCAACTATGTTTAATTCTTAAGCTTTTAATGGATATAAATTTTAAATCTTTGCTTTAAATATGCGACTCACGTTTTAAAACATTTCACCTCTTGATGTTTACATATTTATTTTCATTCCATCTAATTTTCGCTTTATTTTTATTTAAGAATCTGTATTCTTGAAGCGCTTTTCTTGGGGGAAAGGAAGAATTCATGAAACTTACACAAATTGCGGCTATCTGCGCAATCGCTTCAACTGCAACTTTGGCTCAAGCTGCGCCTGTTTGGCAAGATTTTAGTATTACTGGTCTTTATGGTGAAAACTATGAATTAACACCAGATGAGAAACAATCTACCATCACTTTTGAGTATGCTGCAAAACTTAAATACGGTGATTTCTTTGCTTTTGCTGACCGTACCAACAGTGATGGTCAGTCGGATACTTATTTTGAGGTTTCTCCACGTCTTAGCTTAGGTGCTGTTTCTGGGAAAAAACTTGAATTAGGCCCAATTAAAGACGTATTAATCGCGACCACTTGGGAAGGTGGTAAAGACATGAACAACTACCTATACGGTGTTGGTGTTGATTTAGCCATTCCTTATTTTCAATATGCGCAATTAAATTTCTACCGTGCCAATAATGAAATCCAAGAAGATGACTATCAATTGACATTTACTTATGGAATTCCATTTAAAATTGCATCTGAAGAATTCCTTGTAGATGGTTTCCTTGATTGGTCAACTGCAGAAAAAGATCAAGTTTCTCACTCAAGCGAGTTGAACTGGACGACACAATGGAAATGGAATGCGGGTAAACACATTTCTCCAGATACGCGTCTATATCTTGGTGTTGAACACTCTGTATGGCACAACAAATATGGTGTTCCAGGCAAAGATGAAAATAATGTCAGTGCTTTAATCAAGTATCATTTCTAAGACTAAGCTAAATCAATTGATCAAAAAGCAAAACTTCGGTTTTGCTTTTTTTATTGCCCTTAAAAATAATTCTTTTTAGAATACCCCTATCAATTTTCCATTGACCTGTATCCATGAATTTTCAGATCCGCCCTGCTCAAGCTTCTGACCTAACTGAGATTATGCGTATTTATAATCATGAAATTGCAACAGGTTTAGCAACATGGAACAGCCAATTAAAGACTTTCGCAGATTACCAGCAGTGGTTTCTAGAATTACAACAACAGCAATTTCCACTTTTTGTTGCTGAAGAAACAGCGACTCATGCCATTGCAGGCTATGCTGATTATGCAAGCTTTAGAGCAATCAACGGTTATCTATATACCGTTGAGCACTCTGTTTATATCGACCCAGAATTTACTCGACAAGGGCTCGGCAAACGCTTAATGCTGAAATTGATTGAACATGCTCAACAGCACAATATCCACGTTATGGTTGCTGCAATTGACCACGAAAATACTGGTTCGATTTATCTCCACCAACAACTCGGATTTAAACAAACAGGTTACATGCCACAAGTCGGACAAAAATTTGGGAAGTGGCGTGATTTGGTGTTGATGCAATTAAATTTTGATTAAAATAGAGCAGTATTTATACAGCATCCGTCGTAAAAATTTTTTGTCGCTTTTTCAAAATCTGTTGTATAACCATAAACAATATTGCTGAACTTCAGAGCGAATATCGATGAATAAAATGATAATCAGTCTATTGGCACCATTTGCATTGATACTTAATACAGCAAGCCATGCTGCTGACTACGATGAACAAAATATAAAACAGGGTTGTGCCAAACTCAGTCAATATCGTAAATTGGGACAAAAATTTTACGACCAGAGAAACTATAAAAAAGCGCTTGATCAGTTTCAAAGACAAGCATCTTGGAGTGCTTTTTGTCAGTCTGTGGGTGAAGAAGACACTGGCATTCGGGTTTCAGATAATGACCGATATTGCCAATAATAATGTGGGTTTAACGTATAGCAAACTCAATCAACCCTTATGGGCAAGAGCGTGGTTTCAAATTAAACCCACAAAAACCAGTCAATTTAATTTAAAAAAGTTAGTAACACCAAAACCAAACAATGACTTAACAGGAGAATATGCCAGTTATGCAGGTTTTGGCGAATGGAACAATATCACCATTAAAAAACGTGATCAGAAATATCTCATTCAATTCACTGGTCTATGGATGGGTGCTCGAAGCCTAATTTATGGTCCAAATATTGGCGAGTTTGAAACAGAAATGCCTCTTCATGCCAAGAAAGCAAGCTATCGTTTTGAAAATTGTCAAATTGACATCAATTTCACTTATAACTCCTCTTTAGGCAATTTTATTAAAGTGAAAGAATTAAATGAACAAGCCGATTGTGGCTTTGGTATGAATGTTTCATCAACGGGCTATTATCAGAAAGTTGAGCCTCAATAATATAGGGTTTCACCACACCTCCCTTGACTCAGGGAGGTGAACAAAATGTTTTTACGATTCTGTTATATCGCCACTAAATCACGAATCCCCTTTTCAGGCATTTCTTCACCGATGCCTTGTGCTACCACTTGACCACGCGCCATGACGGTATAGTTATCTGCCAATTCCTCAGCAAAATCATAAAATTGCTCGACCAATACAATCGCCATTTCGCCACCATCAGCCAATTTGCGAATCACTCGACCAATATCTTTGATAATCGAAGGCTGAATTCCTTCGGTCGGCTCATCTAAAATCAAAACTTTCGGTTCGGAAGCTAAAGCACGTGCAATGGCTAATTGCTGTTGCTGACCACCCGATAAATCACCGCCACGGCGATGTTTCATTTCATCTAAGACAGGAAAAATTTCATATAAGAGCTCAGGAACTTTACGGGTTTTTGCGCCTGAAAACTTCGCCATGCCGATCAAAATATTTTCCTCTACAGTCAGGGTTGAGAAAATATCTCGCCCTTGAGGAACATAGGCCAAACCCGCGCGTACACGCTGTTCAGGGCTCATTTTAGCAATGTCTTTGCCATCCAATAAAATTTGCCCAGACTTAATCGGTAAAATTCCCATCAAACATTTTAATAAGGTGGTTTTACCCACACCATTCCGTCCTAAAACCACAGAACACTCACCAATCGGCGCAGCTAAAGTCACATCACGGAGAATGTGACTGCCCCCATAAAATTGATTGACGTCTTTTATTTCTAGCATGTTGCTCCCCTTAACGTCCTAAATACTTTTCAATCACATCTTCATTGGCTTGTACTTCCGCCAAGGTTCCTTCTGCAAGAATGGCTCCTTGTGCCAGAACCGTAACTTTCTCACTGATGGTGTCGATAAAGCTCATATCATGCTCGACCACAACTAAGGTATGATTCTTTTTTAATTCCAAACATAACTCTGCTGTGCGTTCAGTTTCAGCATCGGTCATTCCCGCTACGGGCTCATCCAACAAAATCAGTTTAGGTCGTTGCATCAACAGCATGCCAATTTCTAGCCACTGCTTTTGTCCATGTGATAACAATCCCGCAGGCTTTTGAATAAACTCTTGTAAACGAATCTGTTGCAAAGACTCATCCAAAGCCAACTGTGCATCGGAACTTAACTTGCTAAAAAAACTTTTTTTCACGGTTTTGTCTTTTGGCGCAGCAAGGAGCAGATTTTCCATCACGGTAAAATTTTCAAATACAGTTGGTTTCTGAAACTTACGACCAATACCCGCTTCTGCAATTTGCTCTGTACTCATTTTGGCAAGATCATAGTTTTGACCAAAAAAAGCAGAACCTTCGGTAGGACGTGTTTTACCGGTGATGACATCCATCAATGTGGTTTTTCCCGCACCATTTGGCCCAATAATGCAGCGCAACTCCCCTTCTTCAATGTAAAGAGACAAATCATTTAAAGCGCGGAAAGAATCAAACCATACACTGACTTTCTCTAAATAAAGCGCAATACCATGACTGAAATCAGCACCTTCAGCTTTAGGACGACCATAACCCTCACCGATTTGACCACCATGCTGCGAATTTAAGCCCAAATCTGACAATAGCTCTGACATTAGTGATCCTCCTTTTTAAAACGCTCAAGCAATCCAATCACCCCTTTAGGGAGGAAGATGGTTACAACGATAAATAATGCACCAAGGATCAATAACCATATTTCAGGATATGCAACGGTAAAATAGGTTTTAACTCCATTGATCAGACCTGCACCTAGAATTGGGCCAATCAATGTGCCCCGACCACCTGCTGCAACCCAAACCGCCATTTCAATCGAATTCACAGGATTCATTTCGCTTGGATTAATGATGCCTGCTTGTGGGACATACAATGCACCTGCAATTCCGGCAATCACCGCTGAAAGGACCCATGCCGACAGTTTGTACCACAGGGTACGATAGCCTAAATATTGCAACCGGTTTTCGCTATCACGGATTGCCCCCAACACTCGACCATAAGGCTTATTCATTAAACTACGTAAGCCGATAAAGCTGAGTAACAACACTAAGGCCGTAAGGAAACACAATGTTGCTCGCATAGAAGCAGAGGTAATATCCATCCCAAGAATGGTTTTAAATCCAGTAAAGCCATTGTTCCCGCCAAAACCTGTTTCATTGCGGAAGAACAACAGTGCTGCAGCAAAAGTCATGGCTTGGGTGATAATCGAAAAGTACACACCTTTAATTTTAGAACGGAAGGCAAAGAATCCAATGATAAAGGCTATCACGCCTGGTACTAAAATCACCAAAGCCAAAGCCCATAAGAAATGCTGGGTTCCGACCCAATACCAAGGCAGCTCAGTCCAACTCAGAAAGCGCATAAAGTCAGGTAATTGCTCGCCTGCTGACTCTCGCATCAGGTACATACCAAAAGCATAACCACCCAAAGCAAAATATAATCCATGCCCTAAGCTCAGGATGCCGGCATAACCCCAGACCAGATCCAAAGCCAGTGCAACCAAGGCGAGACACATGATTTTGCCAATCAAAGTCACCCAGTATGCTGAGAGGTGTAAAGCGGAATCTTGTGGCAACACATGAAACCACGGCAAAATCAGCATCACAGCGAAACATACAGCTATGGCGATTGCACTATAGGGTTTATCTGAAAGTAATGATGTGATTTTCATAGGCTTACTCCACAAAACGACCTTTGATAGCGAATAAACCTTGTGGGCGTTTTTGAATAAACAGAATCACAAGAACCAAGAGAATAATTTTGGCGAGCACTGCGCCCATACCAATTTCGAGAATTGTTCCACTCACACCTAAACCTAATGCGGCAAGCACAGCCCCCCAAACTTGACCAACACCACCCACTACAACCACAAGGAAAGCATCAATAATATAGTTTTGTCCTAAGTCAGGTCCGACATTGCCAACTTGTGCCAAGGCACAGCCTGCCAGCCCTGCAAGTCCTGAACCCAGTCCAAAGGCCATCATATCGATTCGTGCAGAGCGAATACCGACAGCACGTGCCATCTGACGGTTTTGCGTGACTGCACGGACGAATAGACCAAATCGGGTTTTATTGAGCAGGTAAACCAGCAAAAGTAATACAGTGATGGTGAAGACGATGATCGCGATACGGTTATACGGCAGCATCAAACTAGGTGTAAGCGAAATCCCGCCTGAAAGCCATGAAATATTTGATACTTCCACATTCTGCGCACCAAAAATCATCCGGACCAATTGCATCAAAATAAGGCTGACACCAAAGGTCGCCAACAAGGTTTCTAACTGACGGCCATACAACGGGCGAATCACGGTTCGTTCTATCAACATGCCAATCAAAGCACTGACTAAAAACGCTGCTGGAATTGCTGCAATCAGGTACCAATCGACATAAGCACCCAAATGGGTTTTAAAGAAACTTTGCACCACATAAGTGGTATAAGCACCGATCATGATCAACTCGCCATGTGCCATATTGATCACACCGAGTAAGCCATAAGTAATCGCCAGTCCTAATGCTGCGAGCAATAAAATACTTGCGGTACTGAGGCCTGAAAAAACATGTCCTGTCCATTCACTGGCTTGAATGCGGGTTTTAATACTACTTTGCGCACTGACCAATGCAGCCTTTAATTCTGGATTTAAGTTTGGCTGTGTTAGCGCTTGTTCGATGATCGCCAAAACATCAGGACGACTAGAATCTTTTAGGGTTTTAACCGCTTGAATTTTGGTGAGCGTATCTGGACTATTAAAATCAATTCGTGCTTTTAACTGGGCTAAACGTGCCTTCACTTTATTATTTTTTTCATTGAGATAAAGTTGGTTGATGACCTTAATATCCAGTTCATCTAAATTATTCTCCAAGATATCAATCGCAGCCAATCGCTGTGATGCGTCTGTGGACTGTAACTTGATCTTCGCCTGACCAAAGCTCAAGGCTTTATGCAAAGTGTTGACCAGCGTCACTTGATTTAAATCACCTGGCCAATCAGTAATTGCCTGTTCATCTGGATAACTGAACAGTTTATCGCCAGCTTTCATGATGTAGGTATTGCCCGAACTGTCGGTATAAAGCTCGTCGTTTTCGACATAGGCCACCAGCTTATCAAGCTCGTCTATACTTGCTGGCCATTGATTCAGCATCGCTCGACGCTTTGCAAAATCTGCACGTACAAATTTTTGAATGGCATCATCATGACTTGCCGTTGGCTGAGCGGATGACGATTGCGCGCTATGCACAGATTCAGCAAAAATCTGTTGAATAAGAAATAATTGAGAGATCGTAAAAAAAAGTGCTGCAAGTTTCAGTCTAAGTGACATGTGCAACTCCCCCTATTTTTGTTTAAATACAATGACCTTTAAAGTTGAGTCATCAGTTAAGCCCACTATGCATATAGCGGGCTTTTGGGGTCGTAAAGTCTTTATTTAGGAATGTACGGGCTCCATGGTTCCGCTTTGATCGGTTGCGGGCTCTTGTAAACCACATCAAATTGCCCATCACCACGAATTTGTCCAATCATCACTGGCTTATGTAAGTGATGATTAGTAGCATCCATACTTAAGGTATAGCCTGACGGTGCTTTAAAGCTTTGACCTGCCATCGCTTCACGGACTTTGTCCACATCCGTTGTTCCCGCTTTTTCAACGGCTTGTTTCCACATATTGATACCAACGTAGGTGGCTTCCATTGGGTCATTGGTCACCAATTTACTGGCATTGGGTAGCTTATATTCCACTGCATATTGCTTCATCTTATTGACGAATTCAGTATTCACTGGATTTTTCACAGACATGAAGTAGTTCCAAGATGCCAAATGCCCGACCAGTGGTTTGGTGTCGATCCCGCGTAATTCTTCTTCACCGACTGAAAAAGCCATCACAGGAATATCCGAAGCTTTTATGCCTTGGTTACCCAATTCACGATAGAACGGTACGTTAGAATCGCCATTGATGGTGGAAATAACCGCAGTCTTTTTACCCGCAGCGAATTTCTTAATATTGCCGACAATGGTTTGATAATTACTGTGTCCAAATGGCGTGTATTCTTCCATGATGTCTGCATCGGCAACGCCTTTAGACTTTAAGAATGCACGTAAAATTTTGTTGGTGGTTCGCGGGTAAACATAGTCGGTACCTAATAGGACAAAACGTTGCGCCTTACCTCCCTCTTCACCCATTAAGTATTCAACAGCAGGAATCGCTTGTTGGTTAGGTGCTGCACCTGTATAGAAAATATTCTTAGACTGTTCTTGGCCTTCGTATTGCACTGGATAGAACAACAGACCATTGAGCTCCTCTACAACCGGTAACACTGATTTACGAGAAACTGAAGTCCAGCAGCCAAAAATGACAGCGACTTTATCCTGAGTTATCAACTGGCGGGCTTTTTCAGCAAATAATGGCCAGTCTGATGCAGGATCAACGACAACGGGCTCAAGCTTTTTCCCCATCACCCCACCTTTGGCATTAATTTCATTGATTGCCATCAGTGCCGTATCTTTAAGCGACGTTTCAGAGATAGCCATTGTTCCAGACAATGAATGCAAAATGCCCACTTTAATTGTGTCACCGCTTGTGGCAGTTGCCGATTTATTTTCTGCTGCGGGTTTCGCTTCCGTTTTATCTGCGGGCTTTGAGCAAGCTGTCAGCGCAATGCTCCCCATCATTGCCACAGCGAGAAGTGTTTTTGAAAACATTTTTTGTTGGAACATCATCTTTTTCTCTCCAAACCTTTTGGTGCATTTTTGAATGCGCGATTTTGCTTTTACCTGACAGGCTTAATTCAATTTTTATGCCAAGTGGAGAATTTGTGCTTTTATCGCTGAATATTTTTCTTGATAAAATATAATAAAATCAAAACATTAAATGCTATTAGTTTTATATAAATTGAAGATACATTGATAGGCATCAAATGCCTTTCAATCACTGGATATAGCCAGCACTTAGCAAGTAAAAATGCGAGATTAAAAGCCACACTGGTCAAATTAAGTGCGATTTTTTTTGTTTAAAATGAGCGATGAGAGTGCAAAAAATTTACCCAAAATTAAATTTTTAGGGCTTTCGGGATAAATTTTGCTTTACAGCACCAAACGATTTTGACGGGATAATCCAATCCCTAAGATGGATGGAGTCGAGGTAAAAGAATAGGAGAAAAAATAGAAAGGCAATACAGAAATAGTTTGTATTACGATCAATATAATTCTGTTTGCATCAATGCGATATTTAAGAGGTACCAAAAAAATGATGCTCTCAGGCATCATTTTTTAAATATGCATAAGTTCAGCGATCAAACACTCAGATCAGCTAAATTACCTTTTTGCTCTAACCAGTCTTTACGATCACCTGACCTTTTTTTGGCAAGTAATTTATCCAGTAAGCCTGTTGTGTGATGCGTGTCGTCCAAATCCAACTGCACCAAACGACGTGTATTTGGATCTAAGGTGGTTTCACGCAATTGACTGGCGTTCATTTCACCCAAACCTTTAAATCGAGTAATTTGCGGGTTTTTAGATTTAACTCTCTTTAAGATAGCTTCTAACTCTTCGTTATCAAGCGCGTAATAAACATCTTTGGCATCATCGATACGGAACAATGGTGGCATTGCAACATATAGGTGCCCAGCATCGACCATTGCAGGGAAATGCTTGACGAAGAGTGCACAAAGCAAGGTCGCGATATGCAAACCATCTGAATCGGCATCGGCAAGGATACAAATTTTGCCATAACGTAATTCGGAAAGATCATCACTGCCCGGATCTACACCGATTGCAATCGCAATATTATGCACTTCTTGAGAAGCCAACACCTCGTCAGAAGACACTTCCCAAGTATTTAAAATTTTCCCACGAATCGGCATGATCGCTTGGAAGTTTTTATCACGGGCTTGTTTTGCTGAACCACCGGCAGAGTCACCTTCGACGATAAACAGTTCCGATTCTTCAAGGGTATGACCGACACAATCTGATAGTTTTCCGGGCAAGGTAGGACCGGCAACAATCTTTTTACGTTCAACTTTTTTAGCTGCTTTTAAACGGCGACCCGCTTTCGCAATCACAATCTCAGCCAATTGCATGGCCACTTCAGAGTTTTGATTTAGCCAGAGTGCAAAAGCATCTTTGGCAATATTTAAAACAATGTTAGATGCTTCTCGGCTTGAAAGACGTTCTTTGGTTTGTCCTGAGAATTGTGGCTCTTGGAATTTAAGCGACAGAATATAATTGACCCCGTCCCAAACATCTTCAGCAGACAATTTGAGATTACGTGGCAACAAGTTACGTAACTCACAAAACTCACGCATCGCATCGGTAACACCTGAGCGTAACCCGTTTACATGGGTTCCTCCTTGTGCCGTCGGGATCAAATTCACATAACTTTCCTGAATTTGTTCGCCACCCTCAGCATTCCAGCAAATTGCAAACTCAGCACTGGCGCGTTCAGCTTCACCCGTTGCAACAAAGGCAGGATCTGGAATGATTTCACGATCTTGTAATTCATCCATCAAATAATCGACGAGACCATTTTCAAACTGCCATTCAATTTTTTCGTCATTAATCTGGTCAATATAATTAATTTGTAGACCAGCAGCCAATACAGCTTTGGCTTTGAGATTATGTTTTAACGCTTTTAAAGCAAATTTAGGTGAGTCAAAATATTTCGCTTCTGGCCAAAAATGTACTGTTGTTCCCGTAGCACGTTTTGGCGCTTTACCTTCCAAAACCTCTAAAGGCGCAACAGGTTCACCATGTTCAAACGCCATTTTATAAAGATTGCCGTGGCGTTGAACTTCAACCTCAACACGATCAGACAAGGCATTGACCACGGAAATCCCTACACCATGCAAACCGCCCGAAAACTGATAGTTATCGGTGCTAAATTTACCGCCTGCATGCAGTTTCGTCAGGATAATTTCAATCCCGCTTTGTCCGTATTCAGGATGAATATCGACTGGCATACCACGCCCATTGTCTTCGACCGACAACGAACCATCTTTATATACCGTAACAGTAATTTTATTGGCATGTCCTGCAAGTGCCTCATCGACAGCATTATCAATTACTTCTTGCGCCAAATGGTTTGGACGAGTGGTATCGGTATACATACCTGGACGGCGACGTACAGGATCTAGACCAGATAATACTTCAAGTGATTGGGCCGTATATTGAGACACGTTGAGTTTTTTCCTTTTATTTTACGGAGTATGATAAAAATTCCAGAATCATGGGTATTTTATCTGCAAAATCTTCCATCGCATGATTACCATGCATTTCTGTCATGATCAATGATGTGTGTGGAGCTGCACTATAATACCGTTCAGCGTCACGATAATCTAAAACTTCATCACCTTGTTGCAATAAGACCAGTATTTTGTCTGCATCTTGTACAAATGGCACGGCAATCGCTTCCAAATAGTCAAGTTGTAAACGATCTAAAGTCCATTGTTCATTGATCTTATAGGGAATCTGTTCAATTCCAAATAAGTTACTGAACAATTGCCATGGTCGCATAGCTGGATTAATTAAAACAGCAGGCACACCATATTTTGCGACCAATTGTGTCGCATAAAAGCCACCAAAGCTACTCCCCACCAGTGCAACATCAGGCAATTTTTCAATGAGCGCTGAAATTTGATCTAAAACCTGTTGCGGATGCTGGTTTAAATCAGGCAAATGCACACTATGCGATGAATAACATCGACAATAATCATCTAGTTGTTGCCCTTTTATTGATAAAGGACTACTTTTAAAACCATGTAAATAAATAATATTCATTGAAAATAGTTTGCTTTTTTACCACCAATGTTTTAGTTTTTAATGTGATTCAAATCACATTATTGTTTTAATTTGTATATGTCAGGATATTGTCCGACAAAAAACTAAAACTTAATCGCAATTATCGGTATTTTAAATAGCGTTCAGGATGAACAAGATAAGATGATTGCCTAGGGATTTATACATTGATCTACAGCAAAAATAAAGTCTTTGTTCCAGATCAATATGGATGAGGAAATAACAATGCCAAGCTTAACCCCTTTACACGAAACCTATTGTAAGTGGGATCGTTCGCCTCCAAGTCAGGCCGACGTATTAGAAGGTTTAGCGCAGTTAGTGAGTACGCCACTCAGTGGCATGGTTCAAGACTTCATCCAGTCGATTCAACGTGAAATGTTGCTGAGTATTTTTGGCTTAAGTAAACAAAAAGCCAAACGATTCCAATCCCGTCCAATTGTCGATAAATTCTATCAATTTGGTTATCACGCATTGCAAAATTATGGTAGCCACCTGATTGCTCCAATTTTACGTAAAACCATTGAACGTTTTCCAAATTTACATGATAAGCCATTGACCTCTCACATGACTTTTTTGGTCAGTGTTTTAAATGGGGTACTGGGCGATTATTTATTGGCAACCCATAATCCGCTCGCACTGTCACCTGTGCTCTATGATCATTATGGTTCATTACAGCAAGGTGATTTGGCTGGCCGTGTGGTGATTTTCTCTCACGGTTTATGTATGAATTATCAAGACTGGACCAATCGTAACAATGGCGGTATTGGTGAGAAACTCTTGGCGCAACGTGATCACAACACCATGTTGTATTTTCACTACAATACTGGACGCAGAATTTCAGCCAATGGACGTTCATTGGCAAATCTTTTAGAAGATTTAATCAAACGTAACCCTCGCATTACCAGCATTGATTTAATTGGCCACAGTATGGGCGGCTTGGTTTCTCGCAGTGCGCTGTTCTATGGCAAACAAAACATGCACCAGTGGTTCCACATGGTTGAGAATCTGGTTTGTATTGGTTCTCCGCATCATGGTGCGTTATTAGAACGTTTCGGATTTGCCATGCAAGAGAAAGTGGGTAATTTCCCGATTGTTAAAATGATCAGCCATATCGTCAATATCCGCAGTAATGGCATCTTAGACTTGCGTTATGGAAGTGTTCGAGATGATGACTGGGAGCATAACAATGCCCGTATTGGTTTGATGGATGACAACCGCAAACCAGCTCCGCTACCATCGCATATCAATACCTTTTTAATTGCAGGTACCTTGGAGTTTGAAAACCGTAAAAACCGCACCTTAAAAGTGATTGGCGACTATCTGGTCAGCGTTAAAAGTGCCTTGGGTGAACACCCGAACCCACGTTTCCAGTTGAAATTACCTGAATCGCATAAAGCTGTGTTTTATGGCTTAAACCATCTTGAGATTCAATATCATCCTTTGGTTTCGGAACAAATTGCCAAATGGTTTTATCCGCACCATGACGAATTGGCAGAAGAACAAATTCGCAAATATTTGATTAAATTAGAAAGTATGCAAGGGATTGTTGAGACCTAATTGTAAAAAAGGCTGATCTTCAGTCAGCCTTTTTTGCTATTTCACTTCAATTTGATAAGACTTGTTCTGCTGAGGATCAATCATGTCACCATATTCATCAAAGTTTGATTTTTCTGCACATTGGGTATCGATCAATAAGCGCTGATTTTTTACAATAAAATCTTGTTTTAATTCACAAGTCCAAGCTTTATTATAAATTTTTTGGCTGAGCTTTTTGCCTGTTAAGTCAAATTGCGTCACCTCAATCAGCGACTGAGCAAGCGTTCTTGCTGGATGGCTCTGCGACACAGACAATACGTAGTATCTGCCGCCATGTAATTGACAGTCTTCGATTCGACTTGAAAAATAATCTGGATTGACAATAAATTTTTTAAATGGCTGAGCACCCAATTTGATATAGGAAACATCGGCTGGAATGGTGTCATCAAATTCAGATTTAAACTGACAAGACACATCTTTACTGACCACTTTGCTGGCTGGTTTTGCAGAGACTTGTGCTGTAGCCAAACAGACCAGTATGCCGATCCCGGCTAAATTTATTATATGTTTCATGATTTTGCTTGATTTATAAATAATTGAAGTTTATATGAAAAAGAGCCAGTTTAGACTGGCTCTTAATGTTTTTAAATTAGTACTTTCTAAACAACTGCCATAGACTGATCAATGCCAATACACTGAAAAACAGTAATGACCAAACAGGTAAAGACTGTCCTAAGAAAGTCCAATCAACCATGGCACATTCGCCAGAACCCTTAAGCACATTTTCAAACACAGCCTTTAAAGGTAAAGTGTTGACCCAATAGTCCAGACCGGGACCACAACTTGGGACCTGATCTTTGGGTAGGTTTTGTAGCCACACATGACGAGCGGCAACACCAACTGACCAAGAAATCGCAGCTAAACCCAAAACGCTATAAATGCGCTTAAATACATTTGTTTTTGGGTTATGCAAAAAGGCAATCAATGAAATTAGCCCTAGACCAATCAATCCAATACGTTGAAATACGCACAGTGGACATGGCTCAAGCCCTTGTACATGCTCTAAATAGAGCGCAAATGACATACCAATCACACTTGCCAAAAATAAAAGACCACTTACGAAGCGATAACTACGCCATTGCATGGAACTTCCTCATTATCTAATTAATGCTTTATCTAAATTTACTCAGATAATCCTCGAAACTTATACTTGTATTTTGTTCAAGTTGCTGTTGTTCTGCGAGAGATGTTCGAGTAAGCCCCTCAAAATACGCTAAAGTTTCTGGACTTAATACATGTTGTTCGTAACTTTGGATATGTTGATTGGCCATATAGCCACCAAAATTCCATGTGCCACCTTGCTCTACAGTATCGGCAATCACATGCGCTGATAGCGTTTCATCCACATCATCAATACGTGTTTGCATCACCGTCAATGCTTGGCGATATAAATCTGTGGCATAGGATTGGTTGAGTAGATCTGCAAGTGGTTGCATGGCGGTGACATGCTGTTGAATCCACTCAAGTAATGGATATTCAACACCCGCTTCAATGATTTTCGCATTTGGCGCACGACCACGATTGACCACTTCAGCCTGATTTTGCTCAATAATATCTTGTTCTTCATCCCATAGATCTGGGCTTTCTTTAAGCAAGCAATACAACGCAACCACTTCCAAGAAGCCTGCTGTATCCTCATCGATGCCAATCGCACTGTATGGATTTACATCTACCGCGCGTAACTCAACATAGCCAATCCCACGATTTGACAAGGCCTGAGATGGCGTTTCCCCTGCTTGTGGCACTTGTTTTGGACGGACTAAGCTGTAGTATTCATTTTCAATTTGTAAGACGTGATCATTAATTTGAATCGGCTGACCATAGGCATCGTTTAAACCTAAATGACTAAACTGTGCATAAGGTGAATTGACCGCTTTTTGTAATTCAGCCACATAACTTTCTAAATTGTTGTAATGAATACCCAATTGTTTTTGGGCGGAATTTTGATAACCAAAACGCCCCATGCGCAATGCTGTGGCATAAGGTAGAAATAATGTGCCTTTGATTAAAGGCAACAATTGATGTTCACGCCCTGTCATAAAGCATTTACAGACTGAAGGGCTAGCACCTACCAAATACATCACGAGAGGAGTTAAACGAATAAAGTTACGGATCAACCCAAGATAACGATGACTGCGATAATCTTGCAGGCTTAATGCTTTAAGCGCTTCATTACTTTCGTGTTGTTGTAATTGTTCAAATAACGTATCTGGGAAAGACACATTATAGTGCACACCCGAAATCGTCTGCATACGGCGCCCATAACGGATGCCGAGACCATGACGGTATAAGGTTTTGAATTGACCAATATTGGATGTGCCATATTGTGCCAAACGGATATTTTCTTCTTTGTCATCCAACATACATGGCATGGACAAAGTCCACAGCTTTTCATCATTTTCTAAATGGCGATGCACAACAGCATGTACATCGGTTAAAAAGCTTAACGCTTCAGGAATGCTTTCTTTGGGAGGTGTAATAAACTCCATCAAAGCTTCTGAATAATCTGTGGTGATATGCGGATGTGTTAGGGCTGAGCCTAAAGACTGAGGATGATCAGCCTGTGATAAAAAGCCATTACTTTGCATACGCAGGCTTTCACGTTCGATGCCACGTAACATGCCTCTGAATAAGGTAGAATCCACCCAATTTGGTACTAAAGATTGGGAAATCGTTTCGGGTTGACTCATACTTACTCGCTTATCTTAAAGAATTTTTTAAAATAAAATGTTTTGATGCGCGCAGTATAACGTTATTTATCGATATACACGTATAAGCATCGTTGTTTTAAATGAATTATTCACTTTATTTCGGAAAAGTTTTTAACACAAACTACCTCTACAAGACATCTAAAATTTGTGATTTTATAGAAAAATTACCACTAAAGAATTGTAACTACTATGAATTATCAAGAAATTATCGATTTTTGGTTTAGTGAAGAAACTCAACCATTTTGGTTCGCAAAAAGTGACGCATTCGATCAAACTTTGCACCAGCGATTTGCACATACCTTGGATCAAGCCAAACATTGTGAGCTATGGACTTGGCGTGCCACAGCAGAAGGTCGCTTGGCTGAAATTATTGTTTTAGATCAATTCTCGCGTAATTTGTATCGAGATCATGCTGAATCTTTTGCACAAGATGCCTTGGCACTTGCGCTAGCACAAGAAGCAATTCAGCTGAATTTAGATCAACAATTAAGCCCCGAACAGCGTTCATTCCTGTATATGCCATTTATGCATAGTGAATCAAAAATTATCCATATCCAAGCTTTACAGCTTTTTGAAGAGTTGGGCAATCCACTCAATTTAGATTTTGAGAAAAAGCATAAAGTGATTATTGATCGTTTTGGGCGTTATCCTCACCGTAATCAAATTTTAGGGCGAAGCTCAACGGCAGAAGAAATTGAATTTTTAAAACAACCAAATAGTCATTTTTAATCCTATTTATTTTTATCTAAACAGCTTATGCAGAAACATTTTGCATAAGCTGTTTGACCCGCACATCAAAGCATACTGATCCATCAGAAACAACAAGCGTTAGAAAACATAGCTGTGTTTAATAATGGTATTTTCAATCATTTCAGCATGTATGGACTTTAACTGCTGTTCATGCGAGTCAAAACTTGGAAATAGCGGTATGCCCTTTCCAAGAAGAACAGGCATGATAAAAACCTCTAAAGTATTGAGCAGCTTCTGTTCAATAAAGGTATTCTGCAATTGTGTTCCACCGACAATCCAGACATTGCCGTTATAATTCTGTTTAAGGTGCTCAACAAGTTCATCCACAGCTAAGTTCCACCGCGAAAGCGAGGCATGTGTTAAAGCTAAATCAGGATTAGAAGTGACAATAAATCCTTTCTGGTTTGGATAAGGCCACGCCTCACCAAAAGAACAAATCACTTCATAGGTTTTACGCCCCATAATCACAATATCGATATCTTGGATAAAATCATCATATCCACAGTCAATACTTTGAAATGGCGCTAAAAAGGCTACAGAACCATCTGGTGTTGCGATATAACCATCTGCACTTGTTGCAATATAACCTTTAATTTGAATACTCATTTAACCCTCTCTCAACAGCCTTCACTCTTAACAGTCTTGATTTTTTATCATGGATCAAATACGCATAATACCGTGCTTGTTGTTTAAATTTTACGTGAACAGTCATTTATCTTGTTGAGTATCATCCTGAATTAACAAAATTCTTCTTGAAATTCATTGTCAGTCCATCAATTTAGAACAATATACTGAGGATTATAAATTCATTAAATTCCATCCAAAAGAATGGAAAGGAGAGACACATGAACAAAGTACTCATTGGTCTAACTATTGCAGCGGCGCTCACCATCACAGGTTGTGCGACGACACCAAGCAAACCACGTACCTTTGACCAACTTGGGCAATACACTACGGTTCCACTTAACGATCATAGCTATCGCATCAGCTTCCAAGGCAATAGCAATATGAGTTTTGGGACAGCTGAAGAAATTAATCTTGTTAAAGCCGCACAAACCACGCTTTTAAATGGATTTACGTACTTCAAGGTTTTAGATGACCCAAGCAATCGCACTCAGCAACCGCCTCGTAAAGCGGTAGTTTACCCTTCATCAAACTACTATCCATATGGCTGGGGCTATCGTCGTCATCCTGTGTTCTGGAATGACCCATTTTATGATATGCCACAAGTGGTGACCATTGACCCTGTGCAAATTTCCTATACGATAGAATGTTATAAAGATAAAAAGTCATCGCCAAATGATGCATTTGACGCTCGTCTGATTTTGCAATCTTTAGGACAAAAATATGGTGTTAGTCCGACAGGACAAGTACTGCAACCACAGCCTGATGCGGTAACATCAACGAAATAAAAATGCAGAAATCGATTTAGGAAAATGAATGAGCGGAATTGAACAAAGTGAAGTTCTCAATGAAATTCCAAACTTAGATCGAAGCAAACGCTTTGCGACCATCGCCTTGGTGGTGGCTGTTGTCGCATGGTTTGCTTTGATCATTTCCGCCAAACTGATGCCTGAGTATGCTTGGTTTATTCATATTCTCATGCTGGGTGCTGAAGCTGGCGTGGTCGGAGGCTTAGCCGATTGGTATGCGATTACCGTGTTGTTTCGTAATCCCTTTGGGAAAATTCCCATTCCTAAATTTCTCAAAGATCACACCGAAATCATTCCACGTAATAAAGCACGTATTGCGGAATCGATGGGTAAATTTGTCCAAGAGAATTTTCTCTCCCCACAAATTGTTGAGCGTAGTTTAAAAAGTATTGATCTTAGTTTTGCTGTGGGTCAATGGCTAGCCAATCCTAAAAATAACGGTCAAGTGGTGGATGTTATTCAGCAAACGGTTCCGAAAATTTTCGAATTTGTGGGGCAGGATCAAATTGGACGCTTTATTCAAAACAACAGTGTGCAATGGATTCGAAATACTCGAATGAACCAATTGGCAAGTGAAATGCTGCGTGCGGTTTTAGAAAATGATTTCCATCAAGATGTATTACAACGTGGACTAGATATTGCTCATGAATGGATGATGACCCATCCTGAAAAAACCCGTGAAATCACTCAAACCATGTTTAAAGAGCTTGGTGTTTCACGCCTTGCCAAAGGTGCCAGCTGGATTGGGATTGATGTTGAGCAACGCACCATTGATTCAGTGATTGAAAAAGTGGAATCCATGCTTGCTGATCAAGAACATCCTATTCGTCAAAAAATTGAAGAAGCTGCACATGAACTTATGCTGCAATTGGCAGATAACAACAGTCATGCCAGCATAAGCTTAAATGAAACCAAGAATGCCCTTTTAGACAGTGAACCGGTACTCAACTTTATTACTGGTGCTGTGGTGATTTTATGTGATGCGGTTAAATCTGACTTACTTAAAGCAGACTCGGGTATTGCCATGAATTTAAGAATCGCCATTCAACAGCTTGGTGAAAACTTGATGCAAAATAAGTCTGTACGTGAATTGCTGAATGATCGAATCAGCGGAATTGCCATCAATTTAAGTGACCAATATAGTGAGAAAGTGATTAAGTTTATTAGTCAACGTATCCATGAATGGGACTCTACCGAAATGATCGCCAAGATTGAAAATGAGGTAGGCGGTGATTTACATATGATCCGTGTTAATGGTGTTGTGGTGGGTGCATTTATTGGTCTAAGTTTAGGTGTGATTCGTGCTGTGATTGATTTTGCGATTTAAGAATATAAAAAATGGGAGTCTAGCTCCCATTTTTTAGCACTGCACTTTTATCAATTTAAATGCTGTATCAATCAATCGCATAATTGATGGTCACCACAACCCGCGCAATTTTATTAATGGTGGCTTTGTCGTAAGCACCACCATAATCGCTATCATCATCAGAACCACTTTCAGGTAAAATATAAAACGCACCCTGACTTGCAGAACGCATTGCACCGACTTTTACCCCACCAACTTTTGCAAACTCATTGGCACGGCTATGCGCATTTTTAGTTGCATTGGCGATCAATGACATTTTTATTTCTTCTAGATTCGACACCAAATACTGCGGTTTTTGCTCGATGGAGATGCCTTTTTCATCTAATAAATACGCATCTTTTGCGGCTTTCTCAATCTTTTGAATATCACGACTATTTATCACTAGCGATTGCATCGCAGTATAACCTCTAAACTCGCGGGTAAATTTTCCCTCACCTTGATTCACTTCTTCATAATAGGGTTGAGAGCTTTTATTACCCAGTTTCATTTCTGTTGCTTTAAATCCATGCTCAATAAAGAAATCTTGTAGTGCTTTTATTTCTTGATCCAACAATTGATAGGCGGCTGAAACACTGTCTGAAGCACGACTGGTTTGCAGATGAATTTCCCAGCGCGCTAGATCTGCTTGTATGGGTTTTTCAGCCAACCCTTTGACCACTATTGAATTTTTTTCACCATTAAACTGCTTAAGTGCATAGCCCATGACACTTGCTGAGATAATGAATCCTAAACTTAGAATGAGTGCAAAGACCCATAAAGTTTTATATGTGATTGATTTATTTTCCATTATTTTAGTATCGCTAAAATTATTATAAATAAGTTATAGTAAGGATCCTACAACAAGTCAACCCACTTTGCCCCTATAAACAATATTGCTTTATGGTTTGCATTGCTGATAAAGATTAATAACGCCTTATAAAAATCAAAATAATTCATCTAATCATTATATGAAATTTACATGATCTGATTCAGCGCTTAAAATCACTGCTAAAGTGCGTTTAAGCCATCTAAAATTGCTCTGAAACGCATGAATGAAATTTCAGTTTTGACCTTATGGCCTTAAACTTGTGGGCTTAAAAATGAAAAATTTAGCATTCATCTTATCGGTAATTTTACTTCTCACTATTTTGTAGTTCTATTTAGTTAATCTTACGCATCATACTCGGCGATATACCATAATGTTTTCTAAATTCACGTGAGAATTTCGACATATCATCAAATCCACATTGATAGGCAATTTGATTAATTTTATGCGTATGTTCATTGGTCTGTATCAACATCTTCTTGGCTAATTGCAGACGACTTTGCATCACATAACGGCCAAATGTGGTTTCGTTCTGTTGAAAAAGTTTACTGATATATCGCGAACTAATACGAAGATCTTGAGCAATATCATGAATACTCAGCCCACTATTGTTTAAGTGCTCCAGAATTAAATGCTTGACCTGTACGAGCATGCTGTGGCTACTTGATCGAGGCGTTTTGTCTTTGATCTGATCAAGAACCACATAACGGAGTAAATCAAAAAATTTATGCAGTACCACCTGCTGAAGTTCTGTTGAAGCCTGCTCAGGGAACCAAAATAAATCATGTGCGTAATTTAATAATAAAATTTTCAGTGGATGCCCATCACCAAAAGCATGACCGCACAACTGGTCAGGTCGCCCAAAATACTGTTGAAATTGTTCACGAGGGAACATGAGAACCAGTTGATTGAATTGTCCATTCAAATACAAATCATACGGCTGCTGGGTATCATGAAAAATAAATTACCCTTTGCTGAGGCATTGTTCACGACCATGATACTGAACACCCATTTGGCCTTCTATCAGGAAGATAAATAAAATCTCATCATGATGACTATGTCTAATATTGGAGGCATGCCGTTCAACATGTTGACCATAGCCTTTGATTTCAACCAGTTGAATATTGCCTATATGTTTTGCAGACAAAGCACCAAAAAAGCCATGCTGTACAGAAACATTACAGGTCAATGGTACAAATACTTGACTAATCGCATCCTGCCAATAGTCACGTTGCAGCTTATTTTTGACACGCCTTGTGTCATAGTTAAACATCATTGTCTCTCTTATTTTTAGACGCTTATGCAATAAAGCTAATCCGTTTAGCATAATTTGTAAACCTTCAACTCAGCGCCCCCTAATTTTGAGATCAAGCAAAATTTATCTCTTTTAAATTTGAAATCATTTTTGGATTTTTAGTTCCGTATAGATCTATTTTTTGTTCCTGCTCAGCATACCCCCTGATCAATCTTTGGCTTTATAACCAAAAGTGCAATATTGCTTAGTTATTGAGAAAGGATCACTCATGAAAACTTCAATTAAAGTCGCTTGTGTACAAGCGGTTCCTGCATTTCTCGACTTACAAGGAAGCGTAGACAAAACCATCAAAATTATTGCCGAAGCAGCGGAAAAAGGAGTTGAACTTATCGCCTTTCCAGAGACTTGGATTCCAGGCTACCCATGGTTTTTGTGGTTAGATTCTCCCGCTGCAAATATGCCTTGGGTATATCAATACCATCTCAACTCTCTTGAACTTAACAGTGAACAAGCCAAACAAATTGCGGATGCTGCAAAAAAATATAATATGCATGTGGTTTTAGGCTTGAGTGAGCGTGATCATGGCAGTCTGTATATTTCCCAATGGATTATTGATCATCATGGGGAAACCATTGCTGTTCGTCGAAAATTAAAAGCCACCCATGTAGAACGGACTTTATTTGGTGAAGGTGATGGTAGTTCTCTGCAAGTCTATGACACTGCGCTTGGTCGCATTGGAGCGCTGTGCTGCTGGGAACATTTACAACCCTTAAATCGTTATGCAATGTATTCTCAGCACGAACAAATCCATATCGCAGCATGGCCTAGTTTTAGCTTATATACAGATATGACTGCCGCACTTGGTGCAGAAGTCAACAATGCGGCTTCACGTTTGTATGCAGCTGAAGGACAGTGTTTTGTGCTTGCATCTTGTGCGATGGTTTCGCAGGAAATGATTGACGCTTTATGTACCGATGAAACAAAGAAACAGTTACTAAAAACTGGTGGTGGCGCATCACGAATTTATGGCCCTGATGGTGGTAATCTTGTCACTCCACTTGCCGAAGATGAAGAAGGTCTGTTAATCGCTGACATTGATCTTAATCATATTATTTTTGCCAAAAATGCAGCAGATCCTGTAGGGCATTATTCTCGTCCAGATGTTTTTCAGTTGGTATTTAATGCTCAACATAAACCCAACGTGATTTATTCAGCACCCTCTGTACGTTCCGCTATAGAGCCAACAAATGTAGATGTGACAGCAGAATTGGAGGTTGAAGGAGAATAAATAAGGATTTGCTATTTTTAGTTGTGAAGGCGAACTCAATCTTGGTCAATTTTTAATTAAAGGAAGGTTCTATAAGGGCCTTTCTTTAATAGAGGCTCTTATGTGAAATGTTTTATGTAATTAAAATCTCGGGACTGTTCTAAATTTTGTGTAAGTACTTAATTTTCATTTATCCTTCAGAGGATAATTACAAAAGGTACTTCACATGGATGAAGCAACAATCAAAA